>JAMOPB010000181.1 GCA_027064945.1 Candidatus Cloacimonadota bacterium | reverse complement strand
ATGCATTATCTGTGATTACGAAGTAGAACAATTTTATTGACCTATTCAAAGCAAAGAATTTTCTCGGAGATATTAAAAAATATTAAGAGATAATTATGACATTTAAATATAATATAGCATTTCGGTATTTGAAAGGACGGCATAAGCTGTTTTTTAGCTTTTCCAATTTTCTTTCTTTTTTAGGAATTGTGATTGGCGTTTTTTCCTTATTGGTTGTTTCCAGCGTGATGAACGGATTCGATAAAGATATGCGAGATCGTGTGATTGGCTCAAAAGCAGAAATTCGAGTGCATACAAAAGATTATTCCAAGCTAAAAAATTATAATTCCGTAGCAGAAAAAATAGGGGAAATTCCTGAAGTGAGAGTAGCTTCGCCTATTTGTGAGAATGAATTAATTTTGCAAAAGGGCAACAAAATTGTTGCAACAATCGCAAATGGAGTGGTTTTTGATGAGTATCGTAAATTAGCAAAAGTATTAGATAATATTGTGGTAGGTGAGCCTTCGCAACAAACTTTGGACGAGGATGGTATTATTCTTGGCTTAGGTACATCGTTGGAATTGCAAGCCACAGTAGGCGAATATGTTACGCTTAGTTCGCCTCTAGGAACTGTTCCTACTCCATTTGGTTTATTGCCCCTTAGCAAAAAATTAAAAGTCGTTGGAATTTTAAGTTCCGAGTTACCTGAATTTAACTCGCTTTATTCATTTATATCTTTGGGAAACGGACAATTTTTTTCCGAAACTAAAGATGCTGTTCATAGAATAGATGTATCTTCTTATAATCCTGATAGATCGGCTAAAGTAGCTGATTTGATAAGTGCAAAATTAGGAGATGAGTTTGTTGCTGAAGATTGGAGTGAATTTGAAAGTAATTTGTTTAATGCGATTAAATTGGAGAAAACCGTAATGTTTTTTGTACTGACTTTGATGCTTGTGATTGCGTCATTTAATATGATTGGTAATTTTACGAAATTAGTTACGGAAAAACGTAGCGAAATAGGAATATTAAAAGCTTTAGGCGCTAGCCACAAGGATATCAGATACATTTTTATCTTAGTGGGAACAATCTTAGGAAGTATTGCGGCGTTTATCGGTTTAAGCCTTGCCCTGATTTTGTTATTAATCCAACAATATCATCCGTTTATTTCCATTCCGGTAGCAGGACTTCCTCTTGTTTGGTTACCTGTGGAAATAAGTGTATCCAATTTTGTGTTTGTGCCAATTTTGGTAATTGTCATTAGCTATATAACCACCTTGTATCCGGCTAATAAAGCTGTGAAAATCGATGCGATTAAAATTATTAGGAATCAAGATTAATGAAACAAATAAATATTTACTTGGATGTTAGTCCTTCATTTGTGCCAAAAGCAAAATATGTTTTTGAAACTCTTTTCCGCGTGCAAGGATTAAAACCGAAATTTTTTACAGAATTCACAATGGAAAATATTCATATATTCTATGGTGAAAATACTAAAAACAGATATCCTTTGCATATTTATCATAATCCCGAAGCTGCAGACTTTTTTAATCAAAGACATCTTTATCCGGAATCAAAAGTTAATTTGGTGAAATTTGCCTCCGAATATATTCCATTTCTCTTTTCCCAACCGGGTGATATTTTTCATTATACAGCGCATCATGTTCATCTAAGAAAAGATATTATCGCTTCCGGATTTTACTTCTTAACTTGCTGGCAAGAATATGCAGCTATTAAACCGATTGATCCTAATAATTTTTTTAAGTTTCAAGATAGCCTCCAATATATTCACGGTTTTGCCGAAATGCCCGTGGTAGATAGATATCTGGAAATCTTACGTTTTGCCCTTCAAAAGCAACTCTCTGATTATTCCTGCGAACATATTTGGGGTAAGAAAAATTATGCTCTATCATTTTCTCATAACATCGATTATTGGCAATATTGGACAGATGACCAAATTAATTCTCTTAGAAAACGACGAGATAAGTTCTTTAGTTATAAATTCCTGCAAAAAATTATACGCTTATCTATTTACCGCTTTGGAATTAAGAATTTTGAACCAAATGTAATTATGCAGAAAATCTTATCTTTTGAAAAAAATAATAATATTACCTCTTCTTGCTTTCTTCTAGCGAACGATTCTTTCCCCGATAAAAGAATGAATTATTTTTCCGATGTGGATTCGCAAGCACAAATTCTGCGTACTCTTAAAAACAGTTCAATAAATTTGCAAGGAACAAAAGAAGCCGGATATCAGTTAGATTTTTTGGAAAAAGAATTTGAGAAAATGGAAGAATTGGAAATCGAAGGTTTTCGCGTTAGATATCTGAATTTTAATTATCAAAATCTTTTTAATATCTTAGAAAAATGCGGTTTTATTTATGATAGCAGTATCGGATTTTATGAAAATATCGGATTCAGAGCCGGAATTTCTTATCCGTTTTTTCCTTATAATATTGCTGAAGATCGCCCTTTTGAAGTCTTGGAAATTCCTGTTGCCATAACTGATAGAGCTTTGTATAAACAAACAAACGGTAATATTTCCAGAGCTAAAAGTAAAATGAGCGGAATGCTGAAAAAAGCTGCAAAACATAAAACTCATATCTCCATTATTTGGCATAATCACATCTTTGATAAAATAGATTATCCCGGCTGGAGTAATTTATATTGGAAAATTGCAAAATTTGATCGCAAGCATGCGCGTA
>JAMOPB010000180.1 GCA_027064945.1 Candidatus Cloacimonadota bacterium | reverse complement strand
TATGCTGAAATTTATAGCTTTTTATTAACAGGAGGACAAATGAAAAATTTTATTATTATTCTTTTTATATTCATAACTTTGAACCTTTTTGCTGTTCATAATTTTACAATTAATGAACAAGAATTTGCAGAAATAACGCTTGGCGATACTATAAATCTTTATTTTGAATATGAAGAAGTAGGAGCAACAGCTAATATTGAAATTCAAATATCTTTAGGACAATTTCCTATGCCACCTTTCTCTAATGAACAATTTATATTGGAAGATGGTGGTGCTTTTGACCAAACAGATGTTGATGGAATTTTCGTTGGCACATTACCGGTTTTTGCCAGTGCACCAAGTTCCGCAAGTGTAGAACTTATTTTAACAGATAATGATGTTTCCGATTCTGTACAACTTACATTTATACCTCTTGATTCTGATTTTTCACTTTCAGGAACAGTAACTCAAGAAGGAGATTGGGTTGATCTTCCTGTACCGGGAACACTGGTTTATACTCTTTATAATGCCGATTTATCAGGTATTACCGATTTATTGGATATAGAAAGTATTGATGAATTATTTACATATTTTTCTCAAAGCCATTACTTGGTTTCTGAAGTAACTTCTATTATGGGCGGATATCAATTATTTATTCCTGATGAAATTGAAAACGTAACTTGCGTCACAGGTGTTTATGGAATATTGGATACTCAAAACACTCATGTAAACCCCGGTATGCGTGAAGATATAATCAATGGTCACGTTTCAAATATTGATTTCTTTTATAATTTTGCCGATGGAATTCTCACAGCCACAATTCTCGATCAGGATGGATATCCTGTTGAAAATGCTTTAGTTTCTATTTTCTTAGAAAATGAAACAATCCCTCAAGTTTTTACAACTGATGAAACCGGCATAATTACTGCTGCACTCGCTAATGGGAATTATTCCATAAACGTAACAACCACTCAATATCAAATCTATTCTGATGAGTTTGAAATTAATGATTCCGATGTTGATTTAACTATAAATTTGGTTCCGTTATTAGATATTTATGAAGATGAGATAGAAGCGGAAACAAATATGGTTAGTTATCCAAACCCATTGTATGGTAGTAATAATGTAGTGAATATTTCATATCAATTACCAAATTCTAAGGATGGAAAAATCAAAATATTCAATGCCAAAGGTCAATGTGTTACCACGATAAAAATTGATTCTAACAATCCTAATGGCAAAGCAGCTTGGAATGTAAAAAATTCCGGTAATAAAAAAATCACATCCGGTGTTTATTATTTGCAGTTGATATCAAATAATTCCGTAGTTTCTTCAAATAAAATAGTTATCTTGAAATAGAAAAATTTTGGTTAGATAATTTAATTTAAAGTGGAGGTGAAATTATGAAAAGGATTTTAGTTGCTCTGGATTTTTCCGAACTTACTGATGAAGTGATAAAACAAGCAAAATTATTAACCTTAAAATTTAATGCTAAATTATGCTTGGTTCACGCTGATTATTTATTGCCATTTTTAGGAGCAAATCAATATGATCAGAATTTAGCATTAGAAGCTTATGAAGTTCAACGAAAGAAAAATAAGGAAGAATTGCAAAAATTAAAAGAGGAATTGGCAAAAGAAGGAATAGATGCTGAAATCATCTTACATGAAGGTGAAATAGATGATGCAATAATTAAAGAAGCGCAAGAATTTAAAGCAGATCTGATAATTTTAGGTGCTCACAAACATGGAAAGCTGTATCATCTTTTCTTTGGTAATATTTCTGAAAATATTATTCAGAAAGCTCAATGTCCGGTTATGGTTATACCAACAAAAAACTAATTTAAAAAGCTCCTCAAAATCTACTTTTGAGGAGCTTTTACTTTTATTATCTGTAAATCTTATAATTGTTCGATAAATTTATCTTTTCCCATCATTTTACTTGCTGCAAGCGGAGCTTCATTTTTCACAAGCATCTCAATTTTCTTTGATAATTCTTGAATTTCCCATTGTGAATGTTTATCACTACGCAATCTTGAAAAATGATACAATTCTCTTAAATTTGCTTTAAAAATCACATTTAATCTATGTGCATTGGTGAGAATATAATTTCCTAATCCCGGTTTTACTTTTTGCATCTTTTCATATAAATTATGCACTGATTTCATCACTAGATTTATCTCATCAAAGGCATTAATTTCTTGAATTAAGGGAGGAATCACAAATCCAAAATCAGGATGGTAATCACTTCTTAAAATAGTATTCATTCTATGTCGCTTTAATTGACCAAAACAGCAGGAAGAAATAGAAAATTCAAAAACGAAATCAGCAATTTCGAAGGATCTTGGAGCAGTATCAAATGGTTTCATTAATTCAAAAAGAGAATCAAAAATAGTAGATTTATCATTTTCTTCTAAGCTATTTACCCATTCGGTAAGTGCTTTGTCGGATAAGCCATATTTTTCAAAAGCCATGCTCTTAAGAATCTCTCGGTCAGCATGTTTTGGAGCTTTTATTAATGCACAATCAATAACTTTATGTTCATGTTCTATATTGGGAAGAGAGTCGAGAATATTTTTCTCATACTCGCTAGCTGATGTATATCTTATTAAGCTGGGAGCAATATCTTTAACTTGTGATTCTATATTTTGCTTCAATTCGTTTGCTTCTGCAAGCTCAAGAGCATCTAATCGGCGGAGCAATTTTGAG
>JAMOPB010000179.1 GCA_027064945.1 Candidatus Cloacimonadota bacterium | reverse complement strand
TATCCGTGTTTATTCGTGTAATTCGTGGACAAAAACAAAGCCGACCTTTTTTTTATTAAAAGATCGGCTATTTATATGTGTTAGTTATTATTTAGATATTTTAAATCTGATATCCAGTTCTCTCACAGCTTTAGTGTCATCAACTCTGCGAACCGGAGTATTCAACGGTGCATCGTGTAAAATTTCAGGATTATTTTTTGCTTCTTCAGCAATTTCAATCATTGCTGCAATAAATTGATCCAAAGTTTCCTTACTTTCTGTTTCAGTAGGTTCAATCATCATAGCTTCTTTCACAATAAGTGGGAAATATATTGTAGGAGCATGGAATCCTTTATCTAATACGCGTTTAGCTATATCCAAAGTTGAAACACCGTACTTATCTTTTTGCCATTTTCCACTGGCTACAAATTCATGCATACAACCTTCTTTATAAGGAATATAATAATAATCTTCCAATTTTCGCATGATATAATTCGCATTAATAATTGCATTTTCAGAAGCTCTATTTAATCCTTCTATTCCCAACATTTTAATGTAGAAATATGCTTTTAAATTTACTGCAAAGTTACCGTAAAATGCATGCAATTTACCTAATGAAGTATCTTTGTGAGAATAATCTAAAAAGTATGTTCCATCTTCTTTTTTTCTAACCATTGGAGTAGGTAAGAATTTAACCAATTCCTCTTTAACTCCAATAGGTCCTGAACCTGGTCCACCACCACCATGTGGAGTTCCAAAAGTTTTATGAAGATTGTAATGCATAATATCGAAACCAATCTCTCCTGGTTTAACAATTCCCAATAATGCATTGAAATTAGCACCATCCATGTACATCAAACCATCTACAGAATGAATAATTTCAGCAATCTCTTCAAAAGAAGATTCAAAAATCCCCAAAGTATTTGGATTAGTAAGCATGAAACCTGCAGTTTTTTCGTTAACAGCTTCTCTGAGAGCTTCTATATCAACCATGCCTTTATCGTTAGATTTTATCTCAACCGCTTTAAACCCTGCCAAAGTAACAGAGGCAGGATTTGTACCATGAGCAGAATCTGCAATAATAATCTCAGTCTTCTCATTTCCTTTGGAATCATGATAAGCTTTGATAACTTTAAGACCTGTTAATTCACCTTGAGCACCTGCAAGTGGCTGAAGAGTCGAATCAGCAAACCCGGAAATAGAAGCTAAATCTTTTTGCAATTCATACATAACTTCTAAAGAACCTTGAGCGGTATCATCATCTTGCATAGGATGAAGATTAGTAAATGCAGGATTTCTCACCAAAGTTTCATTTACTTTTGGATTATATTTCATTGTGCAAGAACCAAGTGGATAAAAACCTTTTTCAATACAATGATTTTTATCTCCCAGTTCCGTAAAATGGCGCATAACATCAAGTTCGCTAAGCTCCGGAATAAATGGAGGTTCTTTTCTTAGATATTTTTCAGGAATGCCAATATTTTTGGGAACATCAAGCTTTGGCAAAGTATAACCTTTTCTACCTGCTACATGTTTTTCAAAGATTGTTTTAGTCATTATTTCACCTCCTTAAAAGCTGCTACAAGCTCATCCAGATCAGCTTTGTTCTTCTTTTCTGTTACAGCAATTAGAAGCATATTTTCATCATATCCAAATCTTCCCAGATCAATTCCCGGGAAAATATTCTTAACTTTTAATTTTTCGATAATTTCTTTAGCAGGAATAGGAGTTTTAATTGCAAATTCTTTGAAGAAAGGCTGAGAATAAGCAAGTTCAAATCCTTCTACTTTTGAAATTTCATCAGCTAAATAATGAGCATTGCTTGCACAATGTTCAGCAACTTCGCGTAATCCTTCTTTTCCCATTAAGCTCATATAAACTGTAGCTGCTAATCCGCATAAAGCATCATTTGAGCAGATATTTGAAGTAGCTTTTGCACGTCTAATATGTTGCTCTCTTGCTTGCAAAGTAAGAGCATAAGTTCTTTCACCTTCTACATCTGTTGTAGCTCCCACAATTCTTCCCGGCATAGTACGAACTAATTTTTCTTTAGTTGCTAAGATTCCTAAAAGTGGTCCACCATAATTCATAGCATTGCCCAAAGCTTGAGATTCTCCAACGACAATATCTGCGTTGTATTCACTCGGACTGCTAATAATATTTAATGAGATAGGATCAATAGCGGCAATAAATAACGCTTTTTTTGCTGAATGAGTAATTTTCTCAATCTCGAACATATCTTCAATATTTCCTAGGAAATTTGGTGATTGAGCTAGCACACAAGCTGTATCTTTATCAATATTTTCTTTTAGAAAATCTAGATCTATAACCCCATTGTTTTCAGGTATATCAACTAATTCCAATCCTACACCTTCAGTATAAGTTTGGATTACTTGTCGATATGTTGGATGAATAGTTCCGGCAATAAAAGCCTTTTTCTTGTTTGTCTTACGAGCAGCCATTAAAATTGCTTCAGCAGATGCTGTTGACGCATCATACATACCCGCATTAGAAACTTCCATTCCTGTAAGTTCACAAATTAGAGTTTGATATTCATAAATATATTGCAAAGTACCTTGGCTCACTTCAGCTTGATAAGGTGTATATGCTGTATGGAATTCCGGTTTAAGAATGATATGGTCAACTGCTGCCGGAACAAAATGATCATAGATTCCGCCACCTAAAAATGAATTTGCATCTACCATATTT
>JAMOPB010000178.1 GCA_027064945.1 Candidatus Cloacimonadota bacterium | reverse complement strand
CTCGCCACTGAGCTTTGCGTTATGCAATTGATATGAATGGTGTAAGATGTCAATTTTAGTAGAAATAATCGATTGGCTTCAAGATAAACCAACCTTCTGGCAGGAAGCAACCTATAGGATTATACATAGAAATTATTTTGACGAAGATGATATCTCAGATTTAATTCGAATTTGCAAAACAGAAGTTGGACTATTAAAGTCTAAAATAACCCCTCCGAACTTAAATAAATTGCAACACTCCATCAAAATAAGCGAATCATTTAATAAGACAATCAGTTTATCAAAGATATTTGATACTAAAAATATCAATGCTATTAGAGATGGTTCAGAGCTAACATTTTCCCAAAATGGCTTGACAGTAATTTACGGAGATAATGGCTCAGGAAAATCAAGTTATGTAAGTATCTTAAAACAAGTGTGTAATACCAGGGGAGATTTTCCGGTAATAAGTAGAAGTCTCTTTAAAACAAATAATAATGAAACTGATCAGATTGCAAAAGTTGAGTATGTAATTGAAGGACGAGACTCTCAAATTGTTACATGGAAAAATGGAATTGTTAGCGATAACATATTAAAAGCAATTCATGTTTTTGATTTATTAAGTGCTAGACATTATATTGAAGGTGAGGATGAGATTGCTTTTATACCTTCGGGGCTTATCATTCTAGAAAAACTCGCTTCCTGCTGTCAGCAAGTAGAACAAAAGATTAGACAAGAAATTAACAATTTAAATTTAACATCATTTAATTATTCATTTTTAATTTCAAGCACAGAAGGAACCGAAATAAATAAATTTCTTCAAGGTATTAATGAAAATACCAAATTAGATGATTTAAAGATAATTTCTCAATTTACTTCAGAAGATGAAAAAAGAATTAAAAATTTAGAGGAGAAAATATTAAAGCTAAAAGCAAACGACCCCCAAACAATAATTAATGATAATAAACAGAAAATTTCTCGTTACACAAGTTTGAAACAAAAATATGAAAAAATTGACCAATCTTTATCAACAGAAAAAATAAAAAGCACAAGGGATGTCGTTAAGGAATTTATTGATCTGAAAAAAACATCTCAAATTGTTTCTAATAGATTGTTTTCAGGATTACCTCTCCACGGTATTGGTTCTGATGTATGGAAACAACTTTGGGAATCAGCAAGAAATTTTTATGATAATTATAATAAAGAGAAAAAATTCCCTGACACATCTGTATGTCCTTTATGTTTACAAAATTTGGACGACAAAGCAAAACAAAGATTTATTGATTTTGAAGAGTTTGTGAATCAAGATATTCAGCGTAAATTGGATAACACGAAAAAGAAATATGAAAATGAAAAACTGTTTTATAAAAAAATAAATTTTAATTTTGAAGATGTACAACCAATTATTGAAGAAATAAATAATGATATTGTTGATTTTAAGCAAATTCACCATAATTTTATAAATCAAAATGAAAAATTTAGAGATAAAGTCTTAAACGAATTTGAAAATCTTGAGCATTTAGAAACTCTAGAAAGTCCCAAATTTAATGAAACTCCAATACAGATTTTGGATAAAAAGATTACCGAATTAAAGTCTATCAATAAAAAACTGCAGAATGTTCCGGTTTCAGATGAATTATCAGTGATTCAGGAAGAATTAGCCGATTTAAAAGCAAGAAAATTACTCAAACAGTATAGACCTAAAATTGCAAAAGAAATTTGTAGAATAAAAAAAATAAATTTATTAGAAAAATGTATTGAGAAATGCAATACTAGACAAATAACATTATTTAATAACAAGTTATCAGAAAAGTATATAACACAATCATTAAGAAAAAAATTTATATTAGAATTGGAAAAATTTGGTTTTAAAAATATACAGGTAGTTCTTGATACAAGAGGAAAAAGAGGAAGACAGTACTTTTATTTAGAATTAGATCCTTCTTACCCATCAAAAGCAAATCTAAAAGATATTTTAAGCGAAGGCGAACACAGATGTATTTCATTAGCCAGTTTTTTGGCTGAAATTGATATAAGCGAGCATAAATCTGGAATAGTTTTCGACGATCCTGTTTCATCGCTTGATCATAGGTGGAGAAACAAGATTGCTGAAAGGATTGTGATAGAGGCTAAAGAACGTCAAGTAATTGTTTTTACTCATGACATCGTCTTTTTAATGATGCTTATAGAACATGCAGAGAAGTTAGGAATTCCACTGGACAAGAAATCATTGACAAGAACTAAAATTGAAACTGGAATTATCATTGAAAATCTTCCTTGGGATGCACTACCTGTAAAAAAGAGAATTAGTGTTCTTAATAGTGATGTTCAAGAATTAGAAAAAATTTCAAGGGAAGGGACAGAAGAGGAATATAAAGAAAAGGTAAGAGTTCTTTATGGAAAATTAAGAGAATGCTGGGAAAGGTTAGTTGAAGAGGTTTTACTTAATAAGGTGGTTCAAAGATTTGGTAGAGAAATTCAAACGAAGAGATTAAGAATTCTCTACGATATAACAGAGCAAGATTATAATATCATTGAAGAAAATATGTCAAAGTGTTCAAGATATTTTTGGGGACATGACAATGCTGGCAGTGTAATCGAACAATTACCTACAATAGATGAGGTTAAAAGCGATTTGAAGGTTTTAAAGGAATATTTAAAAGAGTTAAGGAAAAGAAATAGAAGTTAAATAATGCATAGCATAACAAGGCGCTCAAGCTGACCGCTA
>JAMOPB010000177.1 GCA_027064945.1 Candidatus Cloacimonadota bacterium | reverse complement strand
AGAATCTTCGTAGGAGAATTAATGAAAAATTTCGCAGATAATTTTTGGTGTTTTAAAAAAGGCGGTAAAGGTAAAATATTCTTTAAAACATTAGCTTATTTTATACAAGTTTCAATAACTACCCCCCCCTCATTTCACAATATGCAACAACTTTATAATAACTCTCCATAAACATATAAAAAGCAATAATTATTTACCATACATCTTTTACATTGGGAAAAATAAATTCATTCGGACAATGACTCTTGTTCTTTCGTAAATATGAGCAGGAGACATTTAACAAAAGGTTGAGAAAAAGACAATTTAAAAAAGGATGTATCATGAAAAAATTAATTCTAATGTTGGTAGTAATGGAAATTTTCTCGGTAATGTTTGCCGAAGCTCCTTCTTTCCAGCAAAATTTAAAATTCAATTTATCCCGATTTTACGCAATGAATAGCCAAAATTCTGATATATTATTTCCTGAAAAAGAAAAATTAGGAAATATTAAGAACCCAACAAAAGAAAAATTTACCTACATTAGCCTAACTCCGGTAATTGCTCCGGGACTTGCTATCGGACGAGGTAAAGTAACATACAATGAGGAAAACGGGCATTGCAAAGAATTTATTCCTTATTTCCATATAAATGTATTGCCAATGATCAGTACGGTAGGTATTGCCTATATTCATAACTACTTCAAAAACTATAATCGAACAGGTTATTTTTTCAGAACAAATGTTGGATTGGAAGGTGGTCTGGGAATGGGAAGTTACCCATATCTAATGCCTGATCTTTCTCTTGGCTACGGATACAGTTGGAAAAACGGCAAGAATTCTTACTTCAGGATTTCTATGGATGTTGGTGTGAAAGTGTTAGTTTCAAACTTAAACTTTAGCTATGTATTTTAACAAAAAAATAAAAGGGAAAAATTATGATTACAAAAATTAAATTACTTATGCTCATAATAATAATATTGCTGAGCTCTTCTTTATTTGCAGATAGATATTGCGATAATATCCATAAATATTTATTCAAAGAAGGATTAAAACTTTTGGAACATTATAAAATTTATGATGAATATCATGATGACAATAACCAAAATAATAAATTCAATAAAATGTTGGAAGGTTCTTATGTAGAAGATAATAATGATTGGATTTATGGATATGGCAGAGATGATGGTCCCTCTGTCTATGTTTCGGGAGTTGATGATTTGACAGAATATTTTATTGAAAAAGAACTTCCCAGTATAACTCATTTTTGGGATGCTGACAGTAAATTACCTTTTGAAACCGAAGGACATAATATTGTTTCTGGTTATACTTCATCAAATAATGAGTATATTATACACAATATCCCGAGTGCTGTAACAAAAGCTTATACTACACTTTATGGGGATAATGGTCAACTCCAGCATCGTATGATAGAATATATTAGTTTAGGTTACCTTCAGAGATTTAATTTAGTGGGTGGTGGTTATATAGAGCTCTATTCATGTTATAAACACTATCAAGTTTCTATTTCATCGTTAGATGATTTTGTAAACAACCATTGTATGTATATTTTAGGTACTTATAATGAAAATGGGCAGTATATACCATATCAAACCCCCTTTCATGTTCATATGAGTGATGCTCAATGGGAGAATTTTCAATCTCAACACCATGATATGGAATATTCTTATATAGGAAGAATAATTCATCTAATAGGAGATATGGGAGTTCCTGCTCACGTTCATGTCGATAATCACGCTCCAAGATTTTGGTTTGGCTGGAATACAGATAATTGTGATCAATATGAAGGCTGGAAAAACAAATATTGGCACAATTTATTTTTGTATTCCTCAGGTGGTTACCTACAAGATCATACTAGTTTAGTAGAGATGTGGGATACAGAAGCAATAATCCAGAATTATGGGGGGCTTCTTGAAATCCCGTCTAATTATAATGATGAGAATTTTCTATATGATTTATTTTACTCGGTAAATCAAGTAGCAGATATGTTTGCCAGTGATGATATTGATGGAGACTTTAATGCTCATCCTAATCATCCATTTAGTGAATACCCATTTATTCAACAAATGAAAACAAAAATTGAAAATGAAATTCTACCTAATTATCCTAATATTCAAACACATCATGAAATTACAGATACTGGAGAAAGAGAAGCTATAAGAGATATTTGCATTCCTACTGTTATAAGAGGAATTGCAACTTTTCTTGACTGGTATGCCACAGAGCACAATTTTGTTCCGTCATATCAATATCGAGAAGTTTCAGGTCATATATCACTTACAAATGCAACAGACAACATAGCAGATGTTACAATTTGCTTTAAACAAGGTCAAGCCAATGTTACCACGATTCATCCAGATCTTAACGGTGATTATACCTATACTTTTGAGGCAAATCAATTTGGTACATATAACGTAACATATTCATTGAATGGTAATTATCCGATAATTAAAAATGACATTGAAATAACCGGGGGAGTAACAAGCATTACACTTCCGCCTGTAAGTTTACATCCGATTTTAGATTCAAATTTTGTAATGGTAAGTCAAAACGGGTCAGGATTTCAAAACATCCAAGATGCTGTTAATTATCTTTCAGCTCACGGTGGCGGAACCGTAAATGTTGGTCCCGGTACATATACCGGACCGAGAAACAAGAATATATCTTGGTCTCCAATGGATTCGAATGGGAATCCGCTTCATATAGCCATCAA
>JAMOPB010000176.1 GCA_027064945.1 Candidatus Cloacimonadota bacterium | reverse complement strand
TTCGAGGGATGGTAAATAGTCATTAATTATCCAATTTGTCAGGTGGAAGATTTTTGTTTTTTTAGATATATCGGTAGTTCCTAATAATATTAATTCTTCATTTTCATTTAAGCCTTTTTTTGTTAAATTCAATGAGCCAATTATAAATTTGCGATACGTATTACTTTCAATAATAAAACATTTACTATGAAAAAGCTTGCCAGCCCTAACAAGGAAAATATCACTATCATCTGAGCAGAATTTATGTATTTTTTTAGATAATTTTTTATATTTTTCTTTAATATTTATATTTGAGTAAAAGTAACTCGAAGAACTATCAGTAAATATTTTTAATGTTGGATATGCTCGATCATCTTTATGCTTTTTAAGATATTTAATTAACTCTTCAATAACATCTAGATCAATGTAAGCTGATATTATAATGATTTGTCTAATTGAACCTTGGATATTCAATAAATGATGGAGGTCAATATTTTTATCATTATTGACTTTTAAAGAAACTAATTCCATAATATATATCCTATATTTTTTTTTGTTCTAAAAATGTATTGTTTGCTAATGTTTAGTATTATTAACCAACAAGACGCAAGCCCAAAGAACATTGAGGAAAGGCGACAAATTACACTCACTTGTTAAATTTTTAATTCCTAACATTATTGACATTTAATTTTTACTTTATTTAATTGAGAATTTGGAATAGAAATTATTTTGCCTACAATAAGTAACAACTCTTCAATAATTTTTCCAACATCTTTTATTGACGTAAAATGCTTAAACCCCACTTTTATATATTCAAACTCTTTACCTCTATAATACGGATTAAGTTCCGCAATAATAGTTTTTAACTTTTTCTGATCTTTAATTCTACTAACAAAACTAGGCTCAATTTCTATAACTTTATTCCATACTTTTATTAAATCATGACCAATTTTCTTTAGATCATTTTCTTGAAAATTTCTAAAAACTAGTACTGCCTTTAATACTAATTCAATAGCATGACTGTACAAATAATAGACTACTACATTGATCTCATCATCATTATGTAGTTTTCTAGCAGCGTAGTAAAAAATACTTGCGTAACGCCAAAGTCCTATATGTGAATACTCACTATTCATTTGATCAAAAATTTAATGTCTAAGTTCAGTTGTCTTCATGAGCAACAGCGGAATAGCGGTTAGCTTGAGTGCCTTATTAGATCTTTCAATATCTTATTCAAATTTATTCCCAATCAATTTCTGGTATATGGGTAGTTATAATTTGTTTAAAATTTTGTGTAGCTTTGATTATTAGGTTTTCATCTTCCAGTTCTTCTAAAGCAAATTCTTTTTTAACACATACCAATCCTTCAGGGGATTCATATTCATCATATGTTTCTTCTGGATAATCTAATTCTCTCCATATTCCATAATACCAATTTTCTTTTATTGCTTTTTTACAGTACCAAAAGGAAGCAATCAATAATGTTTCACTATTTTCTGCTTTTTCAAAATTAAGCGGATTAGGCTCTGCTCCGTCTGGATCATATTCACTATCTGTTATTAATTCCAAGGATAGTAACCATTCACCGGGAGAATGATCAGAGGCTTGTCCACCTTCTGAAATATAGAGAAAGGCTGGCGAATATAATGGCAAAAAATCCCAAACCCATCTTCCGGTTGGATTAGTACTTCTTTGTGGGGTGGGACTATTTTTAGTTGGAGTCCACCAATAAAATTGGCAAGGAAATTCTTGGGAAAATCTATCTATTGTTGATATGATATTCTTCTGGTAAAGATAAATTAATCTATAAGCCTTACGTACTTCAATTAAAACATTTTTTAAATTATTACTCATAATTAATTCCTCCTTATCCACTTATATGAAAGCGCATAGTCAAAATTATTTTCTTGTTCACTCATTAAAGACCACAAGGTTTGAAGATTATAGTTGTTAGAACTTGGCATAATTAATTTTCTTTTATAGTATTCAAAAGCTTCAGTTTGAATTTCACTGTCAGACCAATATTTGCTTAATTCTATTAAAAAGTGCCATTCTTTAATACCATGCAGCCTTAGCGCTTCAATAATGTCATTAACCACTCTTAAGATATTGCGTTTATTGTCAATATTAATTAATCTGGACGTTCTACTAACATTTTCTAATAAAAAGTATTTTAACTCTAGAAAAGTTTTTAAGAGGTTAGTCCAAGGGGTGATTGCTACCTGTATGTGTTCATCTGGATATTTTTTCGTTACTTCTTTTTGTAATTTTTGTCCTGTACAATTTATTTCCTGTTGAGTAAGTGCGTCACCCATTCCTCCAATAATCCAATAAATTATAGGTTTCTTTTCTTCCTCTTCTAGCTCTCTTTTGTATAACAGGGAGAATATTTGCTCCATCCACTGAGTTAAATCTTGTAACTTAGAGTCATCTTTTTTTGCTTCAGCAAGAATATCTACTTTTTCAAAACTAATATAAACATCAGGTTCAATAAATTTTCTTGAAAGCCAAGACGGTGCTGTCCATTTCGGCCAAAATTCTACTTTGGCTAGAAAGCCTACATCTCGAGGTAGTCCACTAGTAACAGAGGAATTTTTTATGATTTTCCAGAAAGTATCATCTGGCAAATAGGCCATTCTTCCAACCACTGAAGCAGTTAAAAAATCTTCAGACTCTTTATAAGCGCTTCGCCATGATATTTCCTCTTCTATATCCTCAAAAAGTCCTCTTAT
>JAMOPB010000175.1 GCA_027064945.1 Candidatus Cloacimonadota bacterium | reverse complement strand
GCTGTATTAGAAAATAATTTGCTCCCGGTTGAGAAAAGATTCCCACTAAAAGAATTTGTTTATCAGCATAATGATGATGAAGCTGTAATTGGCTATCAGAAAGGAGCTATGTTGTTTGTTAGCTTGTTCCAAGAATTTGGAGAAGAGAAATTTTTCGAAGCAGTTCGAGATTTTTATAAAACCAATAAAGGCAAGGTAGCAAGTTGGGTAGATGTAAAAACTGTTTTTGAGAAACATAATCCTAAACCTAAACAATTCTCAATGGAAGAAACTTTTGATTTTTGGCTTAACTCAACTCAGTTAATTGGATTGGCTTTTGAAGATGTAAGCTATTCAGATGGCAAAATAAGTGGAAAAATTAAGAAAGATGTTCCAATTAATTTGCTTGTTCCTATTCGAATTAACTTTGAGAACAGTAAATTGGAAAAAGAAGTTTTTATGGATGAAGATCTTAAAAGCTTTATGTTCCAAGTTGAAGAAACTCCGATTTCAATTGAGATTGATCCAAATGCTTATCTAATGAAAAGAATATCACAACAAAGTATGCCTTACAATTTGAATAGAACTTTGAACGATTCTCCATTGGTTATTCTACCTGAAAAAGGAGAGATGAAACAACGTTTACAAATGGTTGCTTCTATGTTGGCTGGAAGCGGATATGATATTACTATTAAATCAGCTGATGAAGTTACTGATGAAGATATAAGAAACAACTCTTTATTGATTTTCGGTGAGTATGAAAACAACAGCGTTTATAAAAAAATATCTTATCCGAAAGGCTTTGATTTTTCTGATAATAGCATAAAAATTAATAATCAAGAAATCCTAAGCGAAAAAGGTTCTGCAATTATTAGTTTTGCTTCAAAAGAAAATAACGAGAAAAATATCTCAATCTATATTTGGAATAGTCCTGAAGCAGTAAGTTCATTTAGGAAAATGTTCCATTATTTGAATGATTCATGGCAAGTTTTTGATTTGGATATAAAAGAAAATGCAGCTTTGGAATCAGGACAAATCTTCCCGGTAGGAAAAAACGATCTTCTTTATAGATTCTAAATAAAAATGCTCGCACTTATGCAATGTGTTTAGGTGCGAGCTGTTTTTTTCAATACTGAATTTTACTTTTATTATTCTGCATATTTCCCCTTCTATTTATTAATTTCTGAACTAACATTTACCCAATAATAAAATTATTCTTAGGAATATTAAAAAAATCAATTTACAGCATTATATTAACTTTTTAGTTTTACAATCGATTTGAGAACTCGAATTAATAATAATATTTTTGTATTTAATTAGGAGCGGATATGGACTTAAAAGAACTAAATTATTACTATAATAAATTTAAATTTGGCGAAGATAACTTTCATAACTTGATGAAAAAAAGAGTTCACGAGATTCTATTAATATCAACCTTTTATGATGCGTTTATTTTTGAGCAAGATGGGAGATTATCAGAACAAATTTTTGGTGAATATCGGCAATTGAATTTAAGTACAGCTCCCAGAATTACCAGTGTTCCTACAGGAGAACAAGCACTGGAGTTATTGGAAGAGCGCGAATTTGATCTTGTAATTACTATGATGCGGATAGGAAAGATCTCACCATTTGAATTGAGCAAAAAAGTAAAAGAAAAACATTCTAATCTACCTGTTTTATTACTTCTGAACATATCTAACGATGTGGTTTTAGTAGATAAAAACAGCCCTGAAATGCAACATATCGACAATGTTTTTATTTGGAATGGTGATAGCAAAATTTTCTTGGCAATGGTGAAATATGTAGAAGATATATGGAATGTGGAAAATGATACGAAGCAAGGATTGGTAAGGGTTATCCTGATGGTAGAAGATTCTGTTATGTATTATTCCCGATTCAGCCCGTTGTTATATAGTGAGATAATGAAACAAACGCAAAGATTGATTTCTCAAGAATTGGATGATATGAATAAAAGACAAAGAATGCGTGCCCGACCAAAAGTTTTATTATGTCATACATTTGAAGATGCAATCGAATTATACAAAAAATACGAAAATTATTTAATCGCAGTAATTTCTGACATTCGCTATGAACATAATGGAAAAGAAGATGCAAAAGCTGGCATAAAGTTAATTAAAAGATTGCAAGGAATGAATGTAAGATGTCCACTATTATTGCAATCTTCCGAAATTGAAAATAAAAAATTAGCTGAAAAATTAAATGTTTCTTTCTTGCATAAAAATTCAATTTCTCTTCTTCATGATTTAAGAAAATTTATTATAAATAATCTGGGCTTTGGAGATTTTGTCTTCCGCAATTCAGATGGATATGAAATTACAAGAGCAAACTCGTTCAGTGATTTAAAAGCTTTGATTAAAGTTATTCCTGATGATTCTCTTATACATCATGGGAAGATGAACAGTTTTTCTGCTTGGCTGACTGCTCATGGTGAATTCCAAGTTGCTCGACGTTTAAGAGATGTTTATGTTTCCGATTTTGAAACAACTACCGACTTAAGAAAATATCTTATTAAAGTTATTGATGAAGTAAGTATTGTTCGAAATCGGGGAAAAATCATTAACTATAATCCGAACTATTTTGATGTCGATGAAGGTATCATGCGCTTTAGCGGTGGTTCTTTCGGTGGAAAAGGAAGAGGTCTGGCTTTTCTGAATTCTCTTTTTGTGGCAATGGAATTTGATAAAAAATATAAAGATGTAAAAATCCGAATT
>JAMOPB010000174.1 GCA_027064945.1 Candidatus Cloacimonadota bacterium | reverse complement strand
TTGGATATACGGGAAACTTTCGGAAAGAGCTTTGTGGATACAAATTCCCATAAATAAAGTTAGAGACGGATCTGGAGTTAAACCTAAGAAATTAGCAGACATATAGATCCCACCGTCAGGTGAAAACCAACTGTTTTTATTGCGTCCGTGTCCTGATTTCTGTGAACGAGCAACAACTAAGAAATTCCCATTTGCTTGCTCTTCCTTAAGTAACTTCTGTGATTTTGCTATAGTACTGTTTATGCATCCAAAAGCATAAACTTCATCAAATAATATATGTTTAAAATTTTCCATTTTTTTAATCCTAAAGTATCAGCATGGAATCACCATAACTGAAGAAACGATATTTTTTTTCGACAGCAATTTTGTATGCATTCATAACATTTTCATAACCCGCAAAGGCTGAGATAAGCATAAGAAGTGTAGATTCAGGCATATGGAAATTTGTGATTAATCCATCAATTATTTGTAGATCTATTCCTGGATAAATGAAAATATCAGTCCATTTAGAGCCGGATTGAACTCGTCCGTTTTCAGCAAAACTTTCCAAAGTTCTGGTGGAAGTTGTTCCCACAGCAATTACTCTACGTCCTTCAGCTTTAGCTTTATTGATTTTCTCGGCAGTTTGAGAAGAAATCTGACAATATTCACTGTGCATTTTATGATTTTTAATATCATCTTCCTTTACAGGTCGGAAAGTTCCCAAACCAACGTGTAAAAGCACTTCAGCAGTTTGTACGCCTTTTTCTTCCAAAAGCTGAAAAATTTCTTTGGTAAAATGTAAGCCTGCTGTTGGTGCAGCCACACTACCACGAGTTTCAGCGTAAACTGTTTGATATGTTTTCTTATCTTCCTCTACAGCTTTTCTTTTTATATATGGTGGCAATGGCATATTTCCAATTTCTTCGATAATTTTCCAGAAGGAACCTTCCCAATAAAATTCTACAATTCTGCCGCCATCGTCTGCAAAATCTAATATTTTACAGCTTAATTTATCTGAAAAGATAACTTCACTACCGGGTTTCAATCTACGTCCCGGTTTTACTAAGCATTCCCATTTAGAATCATCAATTTGATTTAATAGAAAAACTTCTACCTCAGCGCCGGTAATTTTTTTTCCTATCAGTCTGGCGGGAATTACTTTTGTGTTATTTAAAACTAATAAGTCACCGGCTTGCAACAGCTCCGGTAATTGTGAAAAATGGTAATGTTCTACTTGACCATTGGATCTATCTAAATGCATCAAGCGTGATTCAGAACGCTTTTTCATTGGTTCGTATGCTATTAAATTTTCCGGTAAATCGTAGAAATAGCTACTTTTTTTTGTAAGTGACATTCGAAACCTCATTTAATACTGCTTTGAATCTACCAAAAACAATTTTGCTTTCTATTTTCATTGGAATCTTCCATTTGTCGTTACTTAACCAAATTAGGATTTTTCCGGTTTGCTTAAAAATGGAATCTCCTTGTAACATCGGCTCAATTACAAAGCATTCTTTTTCTCCATAAATTGTTGGAATTGTTTCCAATTTATGAATCAACAATCCTGCTACATAACTTTTGCCATCAACAGTGATATTTGTGAAAAGTGTATCACCAACGCAGAAATCTTGAGTCCTAGCCCAGTAAAATGCACTAAGAATATCGTGTGTGTGCTGTGGAATTTCTAATGTTTTGGTTTTATATTTGGTAGATTTTTTATCTTTTTTCATGTAAACAGTCAATCCTGTTTCAGGATAATAATAATGAATCCTATTTTGGACATATTTGCCTTCATGAAGTTTTTTAGAAAATTTATATGATTGATTTTTTTCAAGATCCCAAACGGAATTTATTTTGTCTCTAACCTTGAAAATCTTATCGAAAAAATTATTAGTTCTGGAATATGATGATATTTCCAAGCAGTTTATGCTATCTAAGTAAACAGTTTCATTAACTTCAATGGTAGAACTTCCGGCTGAGATCATGCCGTAACTTAGTTCAAAAGAAAGTTTTTCGCCAATTTCAAAAGCATGTAAATTTATTACAAATAAGAAAAGCATTAGGAAAAACAATTTATTGGTAAATTTCATTAAAATTCCTCTGAAGCCATAATTGTTAGCTGTTGACCATTTTCTCCAAATCCTACATCTATTCGGAAGTTTAATTTATCTCCGGGAATAATAGTATAGCGGAATCCGGCTCCGTAATTTATTTTGTTATCTTTTATTTGATAGTTTTCCAATTTATCAAAGACACTGCCAAATTCCAAAAAAGTGGCAAATCCGATTTTTTGAGAAAAATATCCTCGCCATGGGAAAATTTTATATTCGCTGCGTAATACACTGAAATTTTCATCAATATGCAAATTAGCAGGAATGCCACGCATATTATTATCTAAACGGTATTTTTTGAAAAATGGCACATTTCCTGAAGAAAAAGCTCCAATAAATTGCCAACTTAGTACGCTTTTAGAAGATACTTTCAGGAATTGTCTAATATCAAAAGAATGCTGGATGAAAGAGTAATCAGAGGAAAAAAGATCGTCGAAAAAATTAACATTGTATTTTCCATAAAATCCTTTTGTCGGATAAAATTGACCGTTTCTGCTATCCCAGCAAAGTCCCAAACCAATAGCGGAAGCCTGTGAGTATTTTTTGTAAATTTCCAATGCGCTGTCAGTTTCAATCTTTTTTATCTGGAAGCTTGAAAAATCCGTTTGAATTGAAATTGATAAATTTGAAATTAGTTTTCTGCTTAATTCAAAATCGATAAAATAACTTTCGGGAGTATATTCTTCTGAATCGTCTAAATCCGTATTATTTCCTATTCCATAAAATGTGGTTGGCCAAGAGCGAAACTCTAAGTTAGAATTTAATCTATATTTTCCATTTTGGTAATAAAGTTCAGGATTAAGAGCGAAAATAAATTGATCTTTCAGAGTATATTTAGATAGGAAATAAACTGAGTTTACCTTTTTTGAGGAATCCTGAATTTCAGGTGTGAAACGTAAGTATGCAAGTAATCCGAACGACAAATCTGTTTCATCGGAATACCCGCCTGCCGGATATGCAGCCCATTCTATTTTTGCTGTTAATTGGATAGCAAAAATAGCAATTATGAATAATAAGAGTAATTTCTTATTCATTAAAGTTTTCCTCCGGTGATGTAAAATTCCTCACCTGTAATATAGGAATTTTCCTCAGAAAGTAAGAAAGAGCAGATGCCAAAAAGATCATCAAAAGTGGCACATCTTTTTAACGGTATTTCACGCTCTTTTTCTTTGTAATATTCTCTTCGGAATTTACGATAACTTTCTGAAAAAGAGGAATCGTCAATTTTAATTGGTCCCGGAGAAACAGTATTTACGATGATATTATTTTTTGCTTCTTCTGCTGCCAGAGTTCTTCCTAAATTAGCAATTGCAGCTTTTGATGCAGCATAAGCACTACCTTTTGGTAATCCTATTCTGGTTACGTTGGAACCAAACAACACAATTTTACCATATTGATTTTTCGTAAAATAGGGTAGAACCGTTTTTAATAAATTGAAAGTACCAACAATATTTGTGTTTATAATCTTACCCCAAAGAGTTGGATCAGTGTCTACTAAAGGTTTGAAGTCATGAGATCTAATTGTGGCAGTATGAATTAATCTGGTTGGAAGCCAGTTAGTTTTTTTTATCAGAGCATCAAATTTATTTTTAGTTTCGTTTAAATCAGCTAAATTTAAATATAATAATTTTACGTTTCCATTTTCGATAAGATCTTTCACACGATTGGACTGTTTGTGTAAAATCAATATTAGTTTTTCATTTTGTTCAGCATATTGATGAGCAAAATAAGCTCCTACATTACCATTAGCGCCGGTGATAATTATTGCTTTTTTCATCATTTATTTCCTTGGTTATTTGAAAATGTTATCCAAAATATTATGTGCTAAATCAAATTTCGAACCTGAGATTTTGGATTGAGAATTTTTTGTGATAATAGTAATTTCGCTAAATTTCTTACCTGCTACTTGCAGATTATTGGCAATAATCATATCGAGATTTTTCTTAAAAAATTTTGATTTGGCATTTTCAATAATATTTTCGCTTTCAGCAGCAAAACCAACTAAATATTGATTACTTTTCTTTGTTTGTCCCAAAGATTTTAAAATATCTTTAGTTCGTACCATTGAAAAAGAGAGATCATCTTGCTTTTTCAATTTTTGTTGAGAATAGTCTTTAAATGTATAATCTGCAACTGCAGCACTCATTATCACACAATTATATTCATCTTTTATCTTATGAACAGAATCATACATTTCTTGTGCACTTATTGCTTCTTCAGAATCTAAATATTCAGGAATATCATCTTGCATTGCTGCATGAATAAGTTTTACTTTGGCACCTCGAATGTGGGCAGCTTTGGCAAGAGCTAATCCCATTTTCCCACTTGAAAAATTGGTTAAAAAACGCATCGGATCAAGTTTCTCCCTACTAGCACCTGCGGTAATGAGGATTTTTTTCTCAATCAAGTCCCGTGAATAATTTAGATATGTATCGATATAGGAAATAATTTCCGGAGTTTTTGGAAATCTACCTTTTCCTTCATAACCACAAGCTAATTTGCCATGTTCAGGTTCCATAAATAGATAACCTAACTCGGAAAGTTTATTGATGTTATCCTGAACGATCGGATTTTCATACATATGTATATTCATTGCAGGAACAAAAAAAACTTTTGCTGTGGTTGCCATAATTGTAGTACTTAGAAGATCATCAGCTATTCCTGAAGCCGTCTTGCCAATGATATTTGCAGTTGCCGGAGCAATAACAATCAAATCTGCCCAATCGGCCAAAGATATATGTTCAATATCAGCTTCCACATCAAACATTTTTGTTATTACTTTTTGATGCGTGATAGATTTAAACGTAAGTGGAGAGATAATCTCACAAGCATTTTTTGTGAGAATAGTTTTCACTATTGCACCAGCCGAAGTTAGTTTACTTGCCAAATCAACAGCTTTGTAAGCAGCTATTCCGCCTGTTACTCCTAATAATATTTTTTTATCATTTAGCATAATTTACTCCAAATATAAGTATTAATTTTCCAAATTGTTATTATAGTGTTTTCCGTCAATTAAATCAATTTATGTAAGCAACGTTAGAAAAATAAGGGGCAAATTGTTAGTCTTTTTGTTCCTTTGAAAATAGATTTTCAAAAGATGGAGAATATCTTTATTATGCTATTTGCTTGACTTAGAATTTGGAAAGAAATTATTTTAATTTCATATAAAGAAATTAAGAGATTATAAAACAAAATTGGAGGAGTTATGAAAAAAATTGTTTTAGGATTTGTAGTTTTGTTTATTGTTTCGGGATTGTTTGCCGGTTCATTTGAAGAGACAATGGATAACCTATCAGGAGATGCTGCAAAATGTTATGTGAGCCCGTTAGTAACTGCATTTGGCACAAATATGGATGGAGGTTGGTTTCACAGTGTACCTAAAAAAAGTATCTTAGGATTAGATGTGGAATTCGGAATCGTTTCAATGCTTACACTGTTTCCTGATGACGATAAACACTTTTCAACAACAGGAGATTTCTATTTAACCAGGGAGCAAGCGGAAGATTTAATTGAAGGTGTTTCAGATATTCCTACAATTCAAGATGCGTTAATCGATAAATTGTTGAGCGAGAAATTTACAGTTGGAATTTCAGGAGCTACCATCATAGGTGATGAAGATGATCATGTGTTGATTGATTTCTTTGAAAAACCAATTGAAATTACAACAGCTGCCGGCATGACAGATGTTTATACAATCCCACAGCATACTATCGATACAGGTGTGGGCGGGAAATTAGATGATATTTCTGCATTGCCATTATTTGCTCCACAATTAGGAGTTGGAACTGTATATGGTACAAGAGCATATTTAAGATATTTATCATCAATAGAAATTGAAGACTTAGGCGAATTTAGTTATTGGGGCGTTGGTTTGCAACATAACGTTAAAGCGTGGATACCTGTTCCTATGCCAATTGACATCTCTCTTTCAGCTTTTACACAGCGATTAAAAATCGGTGATATTGTAGATGCTAAGGCAACAACAGTTGGTTTAAATGCCGGGAAAACTTTCGGTTTTAGATTTCTTAGCATTACTCCATATACCGGCTTGATGTACGAGAAATCAACAATGGAATTTGATTATGATTATGAAATCGGAGAAAATCCTATAACACATGAATCTATAACTCAGAATATTAATTTTGAAATGGATGGAGAAAATGAAGGACGATTAGTTATTGGTAGTGCATTTAGATTGGGAGTTTATTACTTTAGTGCTGATTATAATATTGGGAAATATAATTCTATAACTGCCAATTTAGGAGTTGCTTTCTAAAAAACTGTTTTCAACTGAGATTATTATATTCCGCACTTCGGTGCGGTTTTTTGTTTTGGGGAAAAATATTGAGAAAGCAAAAACTGTATATTTTCTAACCTAAAAATAGAAATAGGAGAAAAAGTAATTCTTTATTTGACATTTAACATCAGCATAAAATATTTTCAATAATTAGCATTTAAAAATCGATAAAAACAAAAAATAGATAAATAGGAGAAAAAATGGAACTTACAAGAGAAGTAATTAAACGCTTACCCAAAACAGAGCTGCATGTTCATTTAGACGGTTCAGTTAGAATTGAAACAATTTTTGATCTCGCTAAAAAACAAAATGTAGAATTACCTGCAGATAATCCTGAGGATCTTAAAAAAATAGTATGTTGCGGAGAATCTTGTTCCAGCTTGGAAGAATATCTAAAAGCTTTTGATGTAACTTTAAGCGTGATGCAAACAGAAGATGCATTGGAACGAATAGCATTTGAATTGGCTGAAGATGCGGCAGAAGAGAATATTCGTTATATTGAGGTTCGTTATTCTCCAATTTTACATATCAATAAAGGTTTAAAATTAAGCCAAATTTGTGATGCGGTGATTAACGGTTTGAAAAGAGCGGAGAAAAAATATAATATTATCACTAAAGTGATAGTTTGCGGAATAAGAAATATGGATCCCGCAACCAGTGTGCGTTTGGCTAATTTGGCAGTTGCTTATAAAAATAAAGGAGTAATCGGTTTTGATTTAGCCGGTGCAGAATATAATAATCCTGCAAAAGAGCATAAAGAAGCTTTCTATTTAGCATTAAATAACAATCTGAATATAACGGTGCATGCAGGTGAAGCATACGGACCAAAATCTATTCATCAAGCTTTGCATTATTGCAGCGCTCATAGAATTGGACATGGCACAAGATTAGCAGAAGATGGTGATCTTTTGAACTATGTAAATGACCATAGAATTCCGCTTGAAATTTGTTTAAAAAGTAATTTACACACAAAATCGGTAAGAAGTTATAAAGAGCATCCTTTCTCCTTCTATTTTGATTATGGCTTAAGAATTACACTAAACACAGATAATAGATTAGTTTCAGATACTACTTTGACTGACGAATTTATGATCGCAATAGAAAATTACAATTTGAATTATTCTGATGTGAAAAATATAATTATCAACGGTTTTAAAAGTGCATTTTTACCATATAGACAGAAAGTTATATTATTAAACAAAGCACTTCAAGAGCTTTCCGAAATTGAAAAAGACCTAAATGAAATAGTTTCCGTGAAAGAGAGTATTTAGCATGATTCAGTTACTTTATTTATTTGTCGGATTATTTCTGGGCGGATTAGTTTCTGTTTTCATTATCAAAAGTTCTAAATCAAAATGGGATGCAGAACATAAATATATTCTTAAAGATAAGGAAAATTCAACGGAGCAATTAAATATTTTGCAAGATGAGTTATCTAAGAAGAATGAACAGATTGATGAGCTGAAGGATTTACTTTCTAAGAAAGATATAACAATTGCTAATCTGGAATTGAAAATTGAAAATCATTTGGAAAATTTATCTAATGAGAAATCCGGGAAAGCTTTATTAGAAAAGAAAAATGAAGAATTACAAGAGAAAATTGATCGAAAACAAGAAGAAATATCCAAATTAGAAATAAATCTTTTGGATTATAAGAATCAAAATAAACATCTAACAGAGAAATTAGATAAACAAAAAAGTGAGATTGAAGAAATTCAAAATAAATTCACAGAATCTTTTAAAAACTTAGCAAACGATATTTTGGAAGAAAAGAGTTTCAAATTTACCAAGTTAAATAAAGAGAATTTAGATTCAATTTTGCATCCGTTGCAAGAAAAAATCAAAGATTTCCAAAATATAATACAACAAACAAATAAAGAGAATCTTCTTAGTAATAACAGTTTAATTGAGCAGATAAATTACCTGAAAGAAGTGAATAAACAGATTAGCGAAGAGGCTAATAACCTTACAAAAGCTTTGAAAGGAGATGTAAAAGTTCAAGGAAATTGGGGAGAGGTGATTTTAGAAAGAATCTTGGAAGAATCAGGGTTGCGTAAAGGTGAAGGCTATGATACACAAGTTAGTTTTACTGCAGAAGATGGTAAGCGCTATCAACCTGATGCAATTATTCATCTTCCCGATTCAAAAGATGTTATTGTAGATTCAAAAGTGTCACTTGTTAATTATGAAAAATTCGTTGCTGCTGAAAATGTTCAAGAGCAAGAGAAGTATCTTAAATTGTTATCAACTTCGATAAAATCTCATATTGATGGATTGCACAAAAAGCATTATCACGAAATTGCAGATATCAATACTCCTGATTTTGTGCTATTATTTATGCCTATCGAAGGTAGTTTTGCTACTGTGATGCAGAATGATAATGAACTTTATAAATATGCTTTGGATCGTCATATTGTGATTGTCAGCCCCAGTACATTGCTTGCTACTTTACGAACGATTGCTTTTATCTGGCGACAAGAAAATCAAACGAAAAATGCTTTGGAAATTGCCCGACAAAGTGGTGCTTTGTATGATAAATTTGTTGGATTTCTAAAAGATTTGGAAAGTATTGGAACAAATGTGGATAGGGCTAAAGAATCTTATGATAAGGCTGTTAATAAATTAAAAACCGGTAGAGGGAATTTAGTGGGAAGAGTAGAAAAATTAAAAAAATTAGGAGCAAAAGCAAGTAAATCTATCGAAGATAAATTCTTACCGATGGATGATGATTCCGTGTAAAATAGATATAAGACGATTCTTAATTGTGAGGGGAAATAATGGAAGATAAGTCTGGAAATATTAAAAGAAGAAAAGTTGTTACGAAGAAAAGGCATGTTCATCATCATCATCATCACAAGAAGAAATCTGCATTTTTAAATGTGCTGATTGTTTTAGCTACCATAATAATTGCATATTTTACATTTGATCTTATTCTTTATCTCCTGGAATTAATTTTATAATTTGTAAGATAAGTTGTGCGAGTTTCAATTGTTTTTTGAAAATAACTAAAAAAGCAAGTTATTTATGACGCTTAACTAAACTTCTTTGCCTGCCAATACTCGCAAAACATAACTGGCTGCCCACATTCCAAAAATAGCAGGCATATAAACTACTGAACCTAAAGTTCCACGAATTCTTCCTCGTCCGCCAACCCATTCTTTATCTGTTCCTGCCTCAGGCGGATATTGCGGAATTGGTTTTTCTGTGGAATAAATTACCGGAATACCTTTGGATATCCCACGTCTGCGAAGATATTTTCGCACCATCTTTGCTAATGGACAATTCTTTGTTTTGCTAAGATCTGCCATTTGTATTTGAGAAGGATCAAATTTTCCGGCAGCGCCCATTGATGAAATTATTGGTATTTTTAGGTGATAACACTCTTCCAATAATCCGACTTTTGGAGTGAGACTATCTATCGCATCTACAACAAAATCCAGATTTTCCAGAAGATGATTCCTAGAATCTTCTGCGCAAAAGTCAGAATAAATATCTATTTCTAAATTTGGATTTATTTTCAGTAACCTATCACGCATTGCTTCAGTTTTCAATTTACCGATGGTTTCATGCAGTGCCGGTAATTGACGGTTGATATTGGTGATGCTAATTGTATCAAAATCTACTAATAAGAATTTACCTATTCCGCTTCTTGCCAATGCTTCAGCAGCATAAGAGCCTACTCCGCCAAGCCCCATTATTGCTACTCTGCTGGCTTGGAATTTTTCTATTGCATCTTCACCAAAAAGTAAACTTGTTCTATTAAATTGTTCCATTATTTTCTCCTTCTTAAGGCAAAATTTCAAGTTTAGTTGGAAGGTCAACCGAATATTTGATTGAAACAATTATATTGAGCTTGAATAAGTTTTTCTTTCGGAATATTTAATAATCCGCTTTTTTCTTGGCAGGAAGAAATTATATTTTGGGGAGTATTAAATTCTTTCGTATCAGTAAAAGGTTTTTGATAGGGCGAATCTGTCTCCAGAAGTAGTTTTTCATCAGCATAAGCTTTTTGCAGGATTTCAATTTTTGAAAAATTGCAATTAAAAGAAAAAGCAAAATTTTCAAATTCCCTCATCACTTGCAAAGATGAATTGAAACTATGAAAAAAACCGCGTGTTTTGGGGAAATTATTTTTTATGATTTTCAACAATTGATAATACTCTTTTACTACATGAAATACCACCGGCAAATCATAATCATTTGCTAAAGCAAGTTGTTCTAATAAAAGATCTTTTTGATATGGCAAATTATTTGCTCGTTTATCAAATCCAATTTCTCCTATCCCAATAATTGCTTTTTCTTGAACTAATTGTTCTAACTGTTCAATCGTAAAACTTACTGTAAATAATGGATGATTGCCGGCTATCCATTGCATTTTGGCTTGTGCATTTGCCTTATGCCAATTAGCTTGTTCCAAGTTTAATGCAACAGAAAGAACACCGGCAATATCATCATCTTTTGATAAATTATAATTCTTAAGTTTTTCATCTGCCAAATGGCAATGAGCATCAATTAATCCAATCATGTTCAACCTTAAAAAAAATGGTTCTACAACTAAATTGCAGAACCATTTTTAGATATTTTTTTATTCTTAGAATTTAAATTCTACTCCCATCGACATTGATGTGATTGTTTCGTCTTTGCCTTTGATAATATTATCGTTATTCAGATCGATATATTGAACACGATAGTTTAATACTAATTCGGTATTAGCTGAAATACCATAACCTACAATTCCTTCGATATGAGCATTTTCACCTTTAAAATGAAGTTTGGAAATTTGCTTAAAATCTTTTTGTAAATAATTGATTTCAGCTCGATTAAGTTTTGGAATCATACTTTTTTCTAAACTAATATTTCCCCAGATAGATCTGTTTGAATTATCATCTGAATACATATCTTCATAAGCAACAGTTAGATATAAAACTCTGAATAAGTTTGAAGTTAAACTTCCATACCATCCCTGAGATTCTTTGTATTCACTTATTCTGTCTAACTTAGTAACAACAAAATTTTCAGGAGAATTATAAGCTGTAGCACGTTGATCGTCATATAGTTTATCAAAGAAACCGGGAATAAATTCATCTTGATATTGGCGATATTCTAAATTAGCTTGGAAGATAAGGAATTTAGAATAGAAGCCCGGGAAAATAAATCCTGCACCTTTGTCTGAATCTGAATCTATAAATTTTGCAACTTCAGCATAATGCCCGATTGAGAAAACTTTACTACTGTATAAAGGAAGATCATAATCGAAACCAAGGATAGTAACATCTTTAGTTCCAAGAGAATCTGTTAACTCATCAAAAGAAGGATTGCGTAGAGAGTTAAGGAGTTCTGAATTTTCAAACCAATCTTCAAAATCTTGCATTGAAGCATTTTCGTTTATTTCAAGATAAAGAGATTGGTAGTAATCTTGATTGAAATCTATTTCATTGTGCCAATCTTCATTATCAGGATAATCGTCAAATACATCAGGATATTCGTCGTCATCCCTATCACTAAGTCCATTGATTTGGTTAGTATCATGTGCAGCAGTTAAGCCAAAACGGATGTTTTGCAAAATTGGAATTCCGGAAGATTTAATTGGTGCTAAAGAGAAGCTACCTGCTAAGATTTCGTTTTTAGTAATATTAGAAGTAAAAATTTCTGCTTGCATATCCATTGTTGGAATTTGACCGCCAAGCTGAAGTCCAATTTGCTTTGCATCAGGATAATGAAGCATATTGGTATAATTTTTCATGATAAGCCCTTGACCCAAAGTATATGACGGAATAGCTCCGATTTGTCCGTAGATTTTATCGCCACGATGACCATAGCGTAAATAATATAATTTATTTACATAATCTTCCCAATCATCCCAATCTTCCTCTCTTACTTTTCCTTCAGAGTTAATCATAAGCTCTACATTTAATCCAAGCCCAAATTTTCCAAAACGCAATTCCGGCATTAAACTTATTTTAGTATAGAAATTATCACCTTCGCTAACTGAACCGATTCCACCTGCCATGCTAAGAGGTGCTAAACCAAAAGTTCCACCTCCGCTTGATTCTTCAGAATCATCTTCAGGAATATCTACATCCGGAGCAGTAGGTCTATCTATATTTGGTCTGGAAGAGCCATTTTGATTGTTTTGCTTTGGTTCTTCAATTTCTTCATCTAAGAAATTTCTTATATTTTTTGGCAAGTCAGACATTGAAAATGGTTCTACAACAATTTGTCCTTGTCCATTACTGGTTCCTTTGTTTCCGGCTGAGACTGTAGCAGTAATACCATCAAAGCGATTTTTGAATTCAACAGCACCATCGACAGTGTACAGGTCAGTTACGCCGTTTTCATCTACGGAAAGTAGAAAGCCTGTACCTTTAACACTTGCAACAGTAGTAGGAGTTACAATTTCGAAAGCTCCTGTATTTGGTGTTACTTTTGCCCAAATTTCACCAATTTTAAGGATGTTACTTTTTTCAATATCTCCGCTACTTTTTTTCTCAGAATGAATTAATAATACACTTTGTGGGAAGATTTTTACAACAGAACTGTTATCTGTAAATCTAATTGCAGCATAAGATTTTTCTCTACAACTTATTTCATCATCGTTAAATAGCGCATCTCCGGGAGATACTTGGTAGATAATATTGTTCCTATTTAACTCAACATCACCTTTTGTTATCAAAGTAGTTGCAACAGAATCAATCGCAAATAAACCAATAACATTAACAATCATCAAAAATAAAAAAATATTCCTTTTATTCATAAAGCCCTCCGATTTTTAGCTTAAATATAATTTAATATAAATTCAAATTTACAATCTATTGTGTCAAGATTAATTCATCTGATAAATATGCTGTAGCAAAGTAGAAATAAATCTTTGAATTTTAAGTAAATATCGGAGTGTGGATATTTTTATAGACAAATTGGCAGATATTTTTTTGCTATCGTTTCAGTTTATTGTGCTAGGAGCGTTATGAAATATAAATACTTAGCTGCTTGGGCGAATGCGAATTCCAATGCAAAAGCAGTTTTTAAAAAAATTGAAAAATATGAAGATCAATATAGAATAATCTTTCGTAAAAAGAATGTTTTTCTACAGATAAATTTAGCTTCTGAAGATACTTTTTGTTTCTTTACAGAAGAAAATTTTCTGCCTTGGCAAGAAGCAAATGATCTTTCGGTTATCTCTACGCATCTTAGTAGTGCACGTTTAAATGGAATTGAAATTTCAAAAACAGATAGAATAATTTACTTCCAATTTGAAAAAATTGATATCTATAATCAAAAACAAAATTATTCGCTAGTTATTGAGTTAATTCCTAGATATCAAAACATCATCTTGGTTAATAGTTCCAATATGATAATTGATTGCAAGAAGAAGATCTCATTTGCAGAAAACAGACATCGTCAGATTATTCCGGCAGTTGAATATAAAGCCCCTGATGTGGAATATAAGAACGTATCGGAACAAATTATCTTCCCTCTAAAAAAAGAGGGGAATATTATCTTAGAAAATAGTTCGGACGGATTCCGGAACGTAAATGACTTTTTTAATTATATTTACTACCAAGAAATTTTTTATAAGCGTAATGAGAAAAAAAGATCTGCTGCTATTAAGATAGTAAATAAGCAAATTAAAAAAATAAGTAGGAAGATTGAGAAAATGCAAGTTGAACTTGCTTCGGCTGAGAAAGAAACAGAATGGAAGCAGAAAGCTGAATTATTAAAAGGAAATTATAATAAGATAAAACCGGGAATGGATAAGATAAAAGTTCCAAACTAT
>JAMOPB010000173.1 GCA_027064945.1 Candidatus Cloacimonadota bacterium | reverse complement strand
AATCAACAAAAATATATCTGAAGAAGAAATTTTAAAAGGTGTTGATGTATCATTAAAAAATGGTTGGCGACTAATTAAATTGTATTTTATGATTGGATTACCATTTGAAGAAGAATCCGATATTGATGCAATTATTGATTTGATAAAAAAAATCATCGGCATTTCCGGTAAAAAATTACAGATAAATGTTACCATCTCGCCCTTTGTTCCAAAATCTCATACTCCGTTCCAATGGGCTGCCTTAGGTGAACGCGATGATTTGATTCGCAAAGCAACAAAAATCAAATTTGCCTTTAGCAAACAAAATTTTGTTAAGATAAAATATCATGATGTTGACTCTTTAAAATTAGAAGCGATAATGAGTCGAGGTGACCGAAAGATCGGTGAACTAATCTATAGATCTTATAAAAACGGTTCGATATATGATGGTTGGAAAGAATTTTTCAATTCCCAATATTGGGATGATGCTGCTAAAGAATTGTGTTTGGATTTAGAGGAATACACAAAAGAAAAAGATTTGGATGCACCTTTAATTTGGGATCATATTGATATAAAAATAAAAAAACAATTCTTAAAAAAAGAATGGCAAAATGCCAGAGCTGAAGCTACAATCCAAGATTGTAGAGATAGCATTTGTACAGGTTGCGGAGTTTGCGATGATAATATTTTCAATAAAAAAGCAAAATCTTATCCAATGCAAAAAATAGAAATCCCAATCAAAGTAATTCCTGACCAAATCCAGAGCTATTATTACCGCGTTTACTATCAAAAAATGGATCGTATGCGTTTTGTTGCACATCTTGATTTACTACGCATGACACATCGTTTTATGCGTGTAGCAAAAGTTCCGCTTGCCTATTCTCAAGGATATAATCCGCATCCAAGAATTAGTTTTGGTCCTCCACTTCCGGTAGGCGTTGAAGGAGAAAAGGAATATTTTGTTTTTGCTCTAACAGAAGAACGCGATATAAAAGATATGAAAGCCGTATTTCAGCTTGTAATGCCTGAACAATTAAAATTCCAAGGAATAGAAAAATTGGATTCAAAAGCTGAACGTGCTATGGATTATTTTAATTTAGATATTACAGCTGTTGAACCAACCGAAGAATATCTTAAAAATTTCGAGGAATTTACACCTAAATTCTTAGAAGCAAAATCTTGGAAATTTACCAAAATAAGAAAAAGAAAAGAACGCGAAGTAGAATTAAAAAATATTGTACATGATATTGAATTTAAAAATAACCGATTATTGGTTAAAAAAGCTGTCATTGGGGCAAGTATCTTTGATATCTTGGAACATGTATATAATATTCCAAGAGACGAAACAGCAAAATTCAGAATTATTAGGAAAGGATTTATCCGGAGCTAATTTTCTTTTTATAAATGAAAATCCCCGCAAAAGCGGGGATTTTTTTTCGAGATAATAACTTACAATGTTTTAAACGTTGGCATACGAAATCATAATTTATTATACTCTTTACAAAACTTTCTTCAAAACCGATTCGATTGTATTCTTAGTAAATGGCTTTATTATATAACTGGTACTATCCAAATTCAGTGCTGTATTGATCTTTTTTTTATTGCAATATGCACTACAAAATATTATCGGAATATCAAAATCTGCTCGAATAATCTTTGCTAATTCAACTCCATCAATCTTACCATCAATATTAATATCCATAAAGATTAAGTCCGGTGTATACTTGTAAGTCTTTTCTATAGCTTCTTCGGCATCAGTAGCAATACCTATTACTTCATGACCTTGTGAACTTAACATCTGCTTCAAATCCAAAGCTATTATCAGTTCATCTTCAGTTATTAGTATTTTAGCCATTTCTTTCCATTCCTCGTATTAATTGAGCTTAGATATTATAATATATTTACCTTCATATAAATATACACAATAATGCTCATCTTCATAAATCTTTTCCATTAGCTTATAGTATAGATAATGTAGTAGCAAGCAAAGATGATGACACAATAATAAACATCATAATAAACATTAATAATTTTTTCATCTTTCTCTCCTTTTCACTTTGATAAATTTACTATAAACAGCTTTCATAAAGATATGTTCAAAACTTGGAAATTGTGACAACACCACTCGATTTTTCTTTCTAATCGCTATTTTTTTCTCGACTGCGCACCGCACCACTTCAGCTATCCTCTTAATTTACAAAAGGTTACGTATTCTCAAGAAAAATCATCTTCTCCCATTTTTTTTTAAAAAAGAGAATTTCCGAGTAGATAATGATTATAAATTCACTCCCCAAAATACTAAAATAGTTGCCACCCCTTTCAGTTTCAAAACAGAATTATTACACAATTTAAACAAGTTCATTCCAGTATAAAACATTTTATCGCAATATCGATTTAAAAGCTAATCATAATGCTTCTCTTTTTATCTTGACCAAATATTGATTGAGTAATTTCTATCCAAATACTTTTTTAAGGAGAAAAATATGCAACCAAGTGAAGATAAAATTGCTAAGCTTCAGAAATCTGCATTCAATTATGCATTATACAAAACAAGAAATTTCCATACTGCGGAAGAGATATCTTTGGAAGTTGTATCTATCTATTTGCTTCAATATGATAAAATTGAGAATCCCGAAAAATGGATAATCAATGCCACAAAAATCCAATGTAATAAGCATTTTAGATTAAAATCCAGAAATGATTCTCTAATTGATTCAATTCATAAAGAATTAGAT
>JAMOPB010000172.1 GCA_027064945.1 Candidatus Cloacimonadota bacterium | reverse complement strand
GGATTGAACCCGAATAATGGTGTAGATTTAAACAAATCTGTAATGCTGATTTCATAAAAATCCAAGATAGTCATCTTGAGTGATTCCGATTTATCGGGATTTTATCGAAGGGTGAAGCTGGCATAATAAATATTGAGCGACACGCTTAAAAGAAAGAATGTCGCTCATTTTGTATTGGTTTACTTATTTTTTACTTCGAAGAAGTTCTTCAAAATCTCCGACGTTTTTCCTTAGAACTGCTGGTTGGTCGCTTACGGTTACTATTCTATAAAAAACAGCTCCGGCAATTGTTGCATTTGTATGAGTATAGGTAGTTTCACTAACTTCGCCGTTATAATTATATTCTTCTAATGGAGCATCTGCTACACCACTTGAATATATTTTGTATCCGCTTACAACAATTTCGTTACCTTGTGTATCATGTGTTACTTCATCCCATACTAATATTACATCATTACCTGATATTTCGATAGTAATATTTTCAGGTGGAAGTGGAGCAAATAAATCTCCTGTGGTTGTTCCGGTAGCAGTTTCAGATAGAGGAGAAGTATTACCGGCTTCATCAACTGCTCTTACGCGGAAATAATAAGTTGTTCCGCTATCCAATCCGGTTACATAAGTTAAAGCGAAAGAAGATCCCACATTTGAAAGGTTAGGATCATCTGTGTTATCCCAAACATTATCAGTTAAATCTACAATCGGATCAGTGTCATAATATAATTCATAGTGGCTAAAATGCTCGTCAGCACTTACATACCAACCAACGCCTATTGAATTATCTGTAGGAGCTGTTGTAGCAATTGTTGTGATACTATCAGGCTGAACAGTGTCAATTCTTACTAACCAATCGTCTGTATTTCCATTAAGATTATTGCTTCCACTATAGGTTGGTCCAAAACCATCTACATCCCAAGCTCTAAATTCAAAGTAAAGAGAATCTCCATCAGCTTCAAAATTTACATTTTGTCTAACAATTAATGTATCATTCTCGTTTCTTATGAATATGTTTCTACTTGAAGAATAATCTAACCAACCATCATCATTATAAATACCGTCCCCGTTTTTGTCATAGCGATATTGGATTGTGTTCAAATCAATTCCATAATAATCAGAGAAAGTACATCCTATTTCTACTGTTCTTCTATTAGTATAATTCGGTGTTGGTTGATTATCAGGATAGCCTGCATAGATTGTTGGAAGCTCTGAGTGAGGAATTTGAATAACTTCATTAGAAAGTTCAGATGCGTTTCCTGCAATATCCACAGCTCTAATTCTAAAATAGTGAATAACATCAGATGTTAATCCTGTAATAATAGTAGAAGTTGTGCTAATACTGCTCAGAGAATTATCTTCAGAAACAGACCAAACAGAGTCGGTTATATCTATTTCTGCTTGTGAATCATAATAAATTTCATAATGTGAGAAATGAGATTCAGTAACTGGAGACCATACAAGAGAAATTGAAGTGCTAGATGCATCTGTAATATCAAAATCAGAGATAAGTGTTGGAGAGATTGTGTCGATTTTTATAAAATAATCGTCTTCAATTCCTTCTTGACCATTAGTGCCAGAATAACAATACGGATTTCCTGCAAAATCAGTTGCTCTAAATTCAAAATGAAGTGAATCTCCATCAGAATTATAAGTAACAATTTCACGAACCATAATAGAATCTGCATCTGCATATCGGGTTCTTGAGTTTCTTGAAATTCTTGATTGAGTTACATCCGTCCAAACCTCAGATTCATTGTAAATTCCATCACCGTTAGCATCAATTCTATATTGAATGGAAGATGCATCAACAAGATAATCATCAATAAATGAAATTCCAATTTCTACAGTTTGTGAATTATTAAATTGTTGATTTTCTTGAGAAGGACATGGAGTTGTCGCTGTCGGTGGTAATGCTGTAAATGCTGTTACAACATTAGAAAACGAACTTTCATTCCCAAATGAGTCAACACCTCTGATAGCAAACCAGTATTGGGTGTTTGCGGTTAATCCTAAAATAACACTATTTTCTGTTGTGATTTCCGCTAATGCTTCGTCCTGTCCAATGCTCCACAACGCATCATTTTCATTCACTTCCGAATTCAATGAATAATAGATTTCATATTTTTGGAAATTTTCGTCTGCTGTGGCTGACCATTGCAATTCTATTGAAGACAAATCTGTAGAAACTACAGATAAATCAGAAATTGTTGCAGGTGGTGTTGTATCATTCAATATTCCGGAAACTGCAAAATCATCAATTCTCCAATAATTATCAGAAAAATCTGAAGTTTGATAAACCCACCTGAATGAAACAGTGTTTTGCCCATCAGCATAAGAAGAAATATCATAAGTAAGAATTTCATCTGTTGCAGAATCTAACGATGATAATATATTCCAAGTAATACCGTTTGTTGAGATTGCTACTTGAGCAGTTAAATTTGTATTTGGCAAAAAATCCGAATAAAAAGATAATACCAAATCTTTGTAATTTGAGAAATCATAAGTTGGAGATACAAGCCTTTCATTTGCATTTTGTAAAAATCCACAAGAAACATCCCAATAATAATCTGAACCATCTTGTTGCTCAATATGCCAATTATCGGTAGTAGAACCTAAATGCTCAGTTGTCCAGCCTGTTGGAATTGCTCCACCATCATCAAAATTTTCTGCAACTTGGTATGTTTGAAGAACAGTTACGTTTACTATGTCAATTACAAATGCTCCGTCA
>JAMOPB010000171.1 GCA_027064945.1 Candidatus Cloacimonadota bacterium | reverse complement strand
TTGATAGGAAAAGAAAAAGTGGAAATTTTGTCTGAAAAATGTGATATAGATTTAACAAGACGTGGTGAAACTCTTACAGAATCAGAATTTATAAAACTTTATGAAGCAATAGAATATTAAAAAAAAATAGCGTGAGCTTTTTCACTCACGCGTAATTTATTTAAATGGTACTATTGGTTAAAACAGTATTTTGCCATGGCTTTTTCAAAAAATATGACAAAACTATTTTTTTCTTTCCACTAATTCCATCCGGGACAATTTTATTATAACTATCTAACACGAGATATTTCTCAAATTTTATATCACGTTCTTTGATGGATTCTTCGCAAATATCAATCCCTTTTTGTACTACATCAGCATCTGTAAATTCCATTAAATTCGTGTTACAGATCATCTCGGTTATTTTTAATTTTGAGGAAAACTCAAGCATATCAATCATCTCATTAATTGCTTTTGCATCGGAAGTAAAAGGTCGTTTTGTATTTACCACAAAATGCATTTGATATCCACGCTTTTTGATATTTGCCACATATCTTGCAATAGTTCTGCATCCGCTTGGATCGCCACCTACATCCAAAATTACTAAACTATCTTCATTTTGTACGGCACCCATAATTCTTGGACTCATCATTGGCAAATCTGCGTGTTTGAATTCACCTTCAGGAGCTATCACTTCAATTCCTATTTCGGCAAATTTATCTTGAATATCTCTAGACCTGAAATATGGATTTACCACATCCAAATCTACTAATGTTACTTTTTTTCCTAGCTCATTATATTTCCTTGCAAGATTAATGGAATATTCACTTTTTCCGCTTCCGAAAGCTCCAATTACAACTATTAATTCATTTTTCATTTTATAATACTCACTTTAAATTTATTTTAATTTATAAATTAAAAAGATTGTTCTATTTGTCAATACCTTGTTAAGTATTAGTTTTAATAATCTGTTTGTAGCTTTTTGCTTCAATTTCTTTGACATAAAAACTTTTTTTAAATAATAAGTTCCAAAGGAGTCAACAATGAAAAAATTGATGTTTGTGATAGATATAATCTTTATTTTACTTGTAGCTTATGGAGTATCTAAAATCCTTGGAACAGTAAAATTGAAGCCGGGAATAAAAGTTCCTAATACTCCATATCAAACAAATATTGTGAATCCTGAGAAAATTATTATCAAAGATATAACTATTACGCCGTTGGCTTATTTTTCTATGAATGGGAAAATATTATCCAAAAAACGTTATTGGTTCGGTCGAGAAACACAACTTTCCAAATATGATTTTGCAATGGGATGGAAAATGATGTCTGATGAAAGTTTCTTGGAAAATATTCGTATCAGTCAATCAAACAGGTGGTATTTTTGGAAAACAAAAAACATGAATATCAATTTTGATGATGTGATTTTCAACAGTGCAAACATGCATTTGATTCCGGCGAATAAGGAAATTGCAAGAAAATTGCAAAAAGCAAAAATAGGTCAAATAATACATATGGAAGGATACTTAATTAAGGCAGAGCACGCATCAGGCTGGCGTTGGGTAAGTTCGCTTTCCAGAAAAGATAGTGGTGCACATGCTTGTGAAGTTGTTTATGTGAAAGAATTTGAAATTTTAATTTCAAATAAAAAAGATGATTATTTATAAAGGAAATAATTTAATATGAAGAAATATTTTATAATAATAGTAATGTTTATAGCTATCAATTTGGCAGCTGTAGATTATTTGGATATCAACTTTTTTGTTGATCCGCAATTTGATTTCGAAAATTCGAATTTAGTTAATTTTCAAATAAAAAATTTAGCAAACGATTCAATTCCGCAAATCACAATATTATCCGGAGATATTTTGTCCGGTGGAAATGCTAATTCTTTGGTAATTAATTTTTTAAATAAAGTAAAACCCAATTTGGCTTTGCCCACAGATTATCATTTTGAACAAGCTGATATACAATTTCCTTTATTAGCCACGAATATAAGCTCAGATAGTTTAAATATGATTACTAATAAAATTATCCATTCAGATTCTATTTCTGTTGGATTTTTGGGGATTTATTCACCGGATTTTTCAGTGAAAAATGATTTGGGTGCGGAAATGAATTTTCATACTTTTGAATTAATAGAAAAATATTCAAAAGTTTTAGCTGAAAAAGTTGATGTTGTTATTCTGGTTTCTGCTTTAGGAAAATATATTGATGCTGATGCCGTAAAAGGTCTTCCAATTGATTATGTACTTAGTTTTGATTATATGAATACTCGTGCTCAAAGATTTTACAATCGTACCAGCTTTTTTAGTATAAGAAGCTCAAATGGAGATTTCGGAAAACTGCGATTGATCTACAAAGATGGGAAAGTTTCTCATGATTGGATCAAAACAAAATTACCCAATATTGAGGAATGATGAAAGAATTAATTGCTCAATTTATACAATTTGAAAAAAGCAAAGGATTATCTAACCATTCGATTATTGCGTATAGAAAAGATTTAGAGCAGTTAAATGAATTTTTAGAAAAATATTTTTCAAATGGGATAATTCTTTCAGAAATTAAAAGATTATATTTGCGTGATTTTTTAAGGGAATTGAGTAATCAAGGTAGGAAAAATGTTACTTTAGCCAGGAAAGTAATTGTTATCAGAAATTTCTTTGAATATTGCCAAAATCAGAAAATTATCCAATCTAATCCGGCTGTTAATCTGAAAATTCCCAAATATGAAAAAAAATTAC
>JAMOPB010000170.1 GCA_027064945.1 Candidatus Cloacimonadota bacterium | reverse complement strand
GATAGCTTGATAAAATAAACACCACTTGGTAATGTTTTGTTATTCATATCTTTTCCATTCCAGATTACATTTGTTGCATGATCTACATGGAAAGATTTTACTATCTGCCCTTTGATGTTATAAATTTCTATTGAAGAGTTCTCATCTACAATTGCTTTGTCAAAAGAGATTGTTGCAGCTGATTTTGTAGATGAATTAAGATTAAATGGATTTGGATAGAAACTGATATTTCCGGTTAACACTTCTTCCAAATCTTCTTCAGCCGATACAGGCTGAGAAGTGAAAGCATTTGGTCCGCCCCAAGCTCCCATATCATTTGTTGTTCCATCTAAATCGTTATATTCTGCAGCGGGATTTCCGGCATCAATGCAAGGTGAATCTGTGGCTAACATATAATTATCAGCACCTACAAACATAGGATCGACATCAATATTTCCGGTTCCGTCGGCTCCACCTGAAATGTTATTATAAGAAAATTCCGGAGAGCTATTGATATTGGTTATATTTGCTAATTCATCGCGTAAAATGTTATTTATAAAAATCGGAGATGAGTTAAATAGCATCATCATTCCGGTTTCAGCTGTATTTCCTGCGATTGTGTTATTCACAACGCTAGGGTTAGAATCATTCATGAATGAGAAAGTAGAATATTTTGCAGTATTATTTACAATAATGTTATTATAAATTGATGCAGAAGCACCTGTGCATTTGATTGCAGCAGGACCACTATCACTAACATTATTATTAATCATATTTCTGGTGATTGTAACATTATTGGAATTTATTATATCAATTGCTGCTGCTTTTGCATCAGCAATATTTTCAGTAAACTGGCAATCTGATATTGTTACTTCAGGATTATTCTCTATGGAAATTGCAGCATCAGTTGCATTTTTAAAAAGACAATTAGAGAACTCAGCAGAAGCAGCTTCACCAATTACGCGAATGCCATTCCAACTACTATTTGAGATAAATCTTATGCGATTATCAGCATCTGAATTTGCGGTAAAAGTTCCATAAATTTTAAATGCTGAATTATCCAAAATAATTTCTGTTCCCGGATTAATCACAAGACTGGAATTTTCTTCTAAGGTAACTGCATCATCTATTACGTATGGATTATTTGCTGCAATCCATTCACCACAAATAGGACCGGAAAAAGGTACTCCTGGTTCAACTACTGTAATGTATTCGGAAAATGTAGTTTCTACATATTCAGTTCCATTAAAGATTTTTAGAATTACATCATATACACCCGGTTCTGTGTATGTATAAGTAGGATTTTGTTCAGTGCTATCAAAAGTTCCATCTCCATCAAAATCCCATTCCCAACCTTCTATTCCGCCTTGAGGCAGAGAGTTATCAGTGAAATTAACAGTTAAATTTGCAGGACCTTCAGTTATGTTGCTATACATTAATGGCATTGTGCCTGTAAAGCCGGTTGAAGCAGCTTGAAGGATATTTTTTGTGCCTGTCCATGATTGAACTAAACAAACAGCATTTACATCTGCCAGATTCCAATCAGGATCTAATGTGAATTCTGCTGTTTCTGTAGTAGATTCTCCAATTTCAGAAACTGATAAATTAATAGGATTGTGATAAGCTACAACTCTATTTACATAATCCGCACTGGAATTTGTAGTAAATTTTGATATAAGCAATACGACTTTAGGACTTGTAAATCCTGAAATATCACCGGTAATAGTTATATTTGCAGAAGCTGTCATCACAGTTCCTTCAATTCCTAAGTCCATATTAATCTCAATCGGGCTATCGATATTGTTGATCTGATTATAAGCGTTATTCATTTGATTATAACTTGACCAGTTATCGGCTAATATTCCGCCAAAAACTGTATATGGAACATATCCATTTCCCGGATACCAAGAGAGTCTTGGTCCACCGTAATCATAAGTATCCCAATAAAGCGGGATAACATTATCATAATTGTCATTTAACTGAGCTAATGCGTCACGCGCAACAGGACAGGTTGGTCAGCCATCATAACCAAATATTTCACCTACCACATTCATCTGAGTTGCAGAGAGAGCTGTAAGCGAAATTATGGCAAAAAATAGAACGAGTGCTTTTTTCATTTTTCATACTCCTTTTTTTTGATAATTATTTATCTTTTTGATTCAAAATGCTCATCGTATTCGATGATATTATTAAAAAAATTAATTTTTATGACCAATTTCTTTTCTAATCATCGGAATGATGATAAGAATTGGTATTGTTGCTATCACATAGATTCCGGCTGTAATTAAAAAACAGCGTTTAAAATTATTATCTCCGATTAAAAATCCACCGATAACGGCAGATGCGTTCCAAAATAATCCCCAAGCAATAGTTTCCAAAGAATTCCATTTACCTCGATTTCTTTTGGGAACAATATCCATTAAAATTGATCTGCTTAAAGGTTGTGCTGCATTCATTAAAGAACCTCTTAATATGAAAAGAGGAACTAATAAAACAAGAGGTGGATAGAATGCTATTAAAACCAAGCAGATTGTGGCTGAGATTTGAACAAAGAAGATCGCCTGTCCTCTGCCTTTTCTTAAAGATAATTTCTGAGCAATAATTCCGGCTAATCCCGTAAGAATAAATGTAAATGCCATTATCAATTGTACAGACACCGGCTTTAAATGATAAATGGCTCTGAAAAATACCGGGAAAAATTTTACGGTCATTCCTGCTCCGGTTCCTATTATCACGTTTGACATA
>JAMOPB010000169.1 GCA_027064945.1 Candidatus Cloacimonadota bacterium | reverse complement strand
CTTCCGATATTTTGGTAAAATGAAATAAAACATCTTCCAAAGCTACATTTAGCAAATTGGTATTGTCGATATTGTTTTCTAATGCCTCTTTTGTATTTAGCAAAGCCAAATGATTTTCGGCTTCTCGGTAAAGTTGTGATAACTTTTTAAAATCAACTTTTTCAAGCAAATCGAAATGCCCAAACAAACGAATTAAATTATACAGACTTTTTGCATTGCCCAAAGCCTTTTTAATTTTCAAAACAATATTGCGGTCTTGAATTTGGCTTATCTGTTGCGAAAATATTTCTGCATTTTCTGTATCGTAATGAAAAAGAATTTCTTTGATTTCGCTAATTTCTTCTTCAATTTCTTCTTTCGATTTAAACAGATTTGAGTAAAACTCCATTTCATCGCCAAATTCAGCTTGAAGTTCATCAAAGTAGGCTTTGTTAGTAGCGTCAAACTCTGCTCTAATATCTGCAAAATCAACTATATAGCCGTATTTAAAATTTTTGTATGTTCGGTTTACACGGGTTAATGTTTGCAATAAATTGTGTCGTTTAATTACACGACCAATGTATAATTTTTTTAATCGCTTGGCATCAAAACCTGTCAAAAGCATATTGTACACAAATAGCAAATCAATTTCACCCTCTTTAAAATCTTCTACCCATTGTTTGCGTTCGTCTTTTGTTCCAATGTCGTGAAGAATTAAAGCTGATGTCTTAACCTTGTAAGCTTGTTTTAATTTCTCTCCATAACTTGCTTGTGGTTCTGCTGCAAGTGGTAATTCTGCATCCTCTTGCTCTTTGTCTGCATATTTATTATTGAAGATTTCAAACATCTCTTTGGCTTGGTCTGAACTATCGCAAACTACCATTCCACCAATTGATGCATCGTTAAAAGTCAAACGACTTTTTTCAAAATCTTCTACAATATAATCAAGCATCGGCTCAACAAAGCTATGATGTGAAAAAACTTCTTTTTTCGGAATATCGCCTTTTAACACTTTGATTTTATCCAGAGCATCTTTCAGTACAATTTTATAATCGCTTTCTATTTCTTCACGAATAAGTTTAAGCGTATAACCATCAGCAATTGAAGCATTGTAATAGTATTTATGGATATAATCGCCAAACAAATCTTTTGAATAAAAATCTTTGGTAATTAGCGGTGTTCCTGTCAGTCCAATTTTTATTGAGTTTTGGTCTGATTGCGTAAGGTTTGCCAAAAAACTACCTTTTGGATTATAACTACGATGAACTTCGTCTAAAAAATAAATTCTTTGAATATTAATATCATAATCTTGCTTGCTGACTACATTAGCATCTTCGCTAAACTTTTGAATATTTACAACCGTAATTTCAGGTTTTCCCGAATTGTTGTGAATTGCAGTTGTGGTTTTAATATCCTTTACAAATTCTTGCTTTGAATTTACGGTATGAACAATCAGACCGCGAGCAGTAAATTCTCGCTTAGCTTGAATAAGCAAGTCTAACCTGTCAACTATAAAATAGAATTTCGGAATGATTTGTTTCTTCTGAAAATAGTCAGTCAGATAACGAACATTGTAATATGCCAAAGCAGTTTTTCCGCTTCCTTGCGTATGCCAAATTATCCCTTTTTTAATTCCTCTTTCTAATTTATTTTCAATGGCTTTTGTGGCAAACATTTGCGGATAACGCATTATGTGTTTTTCAATTCCTTTCTTTTCGTCCACATAAGCAATCGCATATTTAAGAATAAAAGCCAATCGGTCTTTGCTAAACAAAGATGTTGAAACTCGGTTTGTTGGTGTATTTGGGTTTTTATTTGTAAGAAACTCAGGCGAATTTTTAATTACCGTTAGATTGTTATCTTTTAAAATGAAGTTTTCCAATTCATCGTTTTCGTCTGCTAATAGCTTTGACAAATCAAGATTTTCTTCCTCTCTGAAATAATTAAAAATCGGTTTTTTGTAAGATGGCGAAGCATAGAAAGCACCTTGCAAAGGTTCAATATCATCGTTGTCGTATTCCATATTGTTTGAGAATACCATAAATTGCGTAATATTCACAAACTTTCTGAATTTTTTATTTTGAAATCGCCTGTTTATTCTTTCGCGTTCGGCAATTATTCCGTCTCTGTTATTCGGTTTCTTTACTTCGATAAAAGCCAAAGGCATTCCGTTAATTAGCAGAATAATATCTGGTCTGAATTCATCGTCTCCGTTTTTGTAAGTCAGCTCAGTTACTACATTAAAAATATTGTTTTCAAAATTGTCAAAGTCAATGAGTTTTACTCCTGAGTTGCTAATCAGTTTTTCGTAAAATGCTTTTCCTAAATCTTCATTGTCGAGCAGTAGGGAAGTATCAATTAATAATCTTTCAGCCTGTTCCTCGTCAAAGTCAGGGTTTATCTTGATTATTGATTTCTTGAAAATCTCAGGAAATATATTTGTATCTAAATCCCACTTCGTATCTTTCAATGAAAGGTACTCATATCCAAGTCTGCATAAATGCAAAATCGAAGGAATTTTTACTCTTGTATCTTCGTTAAATTTTGTCATACTTCTTCACTTCATTATCTGCTTTGAGCGTAGGCAAATAATAGCTCTTTTGGTTTTTTAGCATTTGCCTGTGTGTCGGCAAAAAACCAAATGTGCTATTTATGCGTTGGCTTTTCATTTCTTTATTTTCTTGTAGCAAATTTATCATCTTTCTGTTTCGTCCTTTTAGCTTGCCCCTAACGGTGAGCATATGAAAATGTAGC
>JAMOPB010000168.1 GCA_027064945.1 Candidatus Cloacimonadota bacterium | reverse complement strand
TTTCTTATTATATAGATTTGCTGTGCCTGTTCCATGATAAATTTCTACTTTCTTAGTAGGGAAAAAAGTAATTGGAAAATCAGGTCCTGTAATTTCAGCACAGATAAAAAGATCGAAAATCAGAAAAGGAGAGATATGATTTGAAATTATCTTTTTTGAATTAACCTTAGTTTTAAGATATTGTAAAAGCTCTTCATTTTCCTGACGATAAGAAAAATAAACTACGGTTTTCGGTTTATTTTCCAAGCGTTCGTAAATTGTTGAAAAGATATCAAAAAAGTAGGTTTCATGCAAATTATATACGATTGTTTTATATCCAAAAACCTTATAAAATAATAAAATTAATGTATGTTTAATTAATTCAATTATTAAACTTGGATTTTTTAATATATATAAGATTCTCTTCATAATTCCTCCAAGATAAATTTCTGCGGAATATAGCTGAATGCGTCAAGTAAGAAGATAGATAAACTTGTAATTTGATTAAAAAGCATTAGGTTATATTACTATGTGATCAATTTTTATCGGAATAGGGAAATCTAATCTAATTGACGGCTAATCCGATAAAAAAAAAATCACACAAAAATTATATTGGAAATTTTATGGTAAAAGATAAGAAAATAAGAATATTAGCTTTTATGCAAATGCTATTAATCTCAATGATGGCGGTATCAATACCCGCATTGATTACTACATTTCAGAAAGTGTTTAATCTTTCGATTGCTCAATCTGCAATTATTCCGGTTATTGGAACAGTGGGCGGATTTATTACGAACCTACTGGTTGCCAGAATTTCTGCTCACATCGGCTTGAAAAGATTAAACCAATATTTCTTATTATTAGGAATTCTAAGCGGTTTTCTTTTGGGCTTCACCAGAAATATTTATCTGTTCCTATTAGGAATGATGTTGATTGGAATTAATACCGCTTTTGGATTGACTACAACATCCACTATCTTTGCTCACATTAAAAAAGAGTTCCAAAATTATGGATTATTTCATGCCTTTTTTGGGATTGGTGGAATTATTTCACCGGCAATTATCGGTTGGATATTGAATAGAAATTATGATTATGAATATATCTACTTATTCTTAGCATTCATTTATATAATCTTTTTTATATTTGTATCTTTAAGTAATTTATTGGAAAATCGTAAATATGAGAGCATAAGATTTAAAGAAGCGGTTGCGATTATTAAAAAGAAATTTGTACTTCCCGTATTGATTTTGATAATTTTGGAAGCAGGCTCGGAGCAGGGTTTGATTACGTGGAGTGGAAATCTTTTTCAAGATAGTATTGGATTATCCGTAGAACTTTCTTCGTTTTATCTTAGTTTATATTGGATTGTTTTCACGCTAAGTAGGCTTTTTACTCAGCTTTTAGAAGATAGGTTCGGGAAATTGAATACGGTTAGATTTTCTTTGATTATTCTTTTTATTGGAATAATAACAATGCTTGTTTCAAATCAAGCTTGGCTCTTTATGATTATCGCAATGGGAGTTGCACCTGTTTTCCCATTAATGCAAAAATACACGGCACAGAAATTACCGGATCGAGAAGTTGGTCTTTTTAATGGTTTGGTTTTTGCCTCTGCCAGTGTTGGAAATATTATCATCGCCGGATCTATGGGAATCGCAGCAGATTTTAATCTGAAATTATCATATCTTATTCCATTAGCAGCAAGTTTGATTAGTATGATGATAATTGCCTATTTAAGTAGATTAAAGCGGTTAGGCATAGTCTCTGTAACTCCAAAATAAATTTTGGAAAATCTAAGCATTTTGATTAATAAGATGCTCTATTTGTAAAATTAAAAAAAAATATAAAAGGAAAGAATTATGAAATTTAAACATTTATTTGGACCTGTACCATCTCGTAGATTGGGAATCTCTTTAGGAGTGGATTTAGTACCTCATAAGGTATGTAGTATGAATTGCGTTTATTGTGAAGTAGGAAGAACCACAAACCTTACTAATAAGCGTGCGGAATATATTCCATTAGATGAATTGATGAAAGAATTGAAAGCATATCTTAAAGATGAACCTGTTTTGGATTACATCACTTTCTCCGGTGCGGGAGAGCCACTTTTAAATAGCGGGATCGGTGAGATAATCTCTTTTATAAAAGAAAATTATCCTCAATATAAATTGGCGTTAATTACAAATTCTACTCAGCTTGTTGATCCGTTAGTAAGAAAAGAAATTCAAGCGATTGATTTAATTTTGCCATCATTGGATTCTGCCATCCAATCTACTTTCCAAAAGGTAAATCGTGGTAGCGCTGATATTGATGTGAATGAGATTATCGCAGGGATTAAAGCTTTTCAAGAAGAATCTAATTGCGAAATGTGGTTGGAAATTTTCTTTGTTCCCGGAATGAATGATACTGAAGAAGAATTGACAGCATTAAAAAATGCGGTTGCTAAGATAAAGCCGGAGCAAGTTCAACTAAATACTCTTGATAGGCCAGGAACAGAAGCCGATTTAAAACCTGTTACTGAAGAAAAAATGAAAGAAATTGCTGAATTCTTAAAACCTTTACCTGTTCATATTATTGCCAAATTTAAGACTCGTAAGAAAATTTCCAGTTTTCAAAAAGATATTGAAAGTACAATTTTGGAAACGATCAAGCGCCGTCCTTGCACAGCAAAAGATCTTGCTGAAATGTTGAATACACATATCAATGAGATCAATAAGTATATCAGCACCTTATTGGAAGATGGTAAGATACTTCCTGAAACTCAAGA
>JAMOPB010000167.1 GCA_027064945.1 Candidatus Cloacimonadota bacterium | reverse complement strand
CTTCGCACCAGTTACCATTTTCATAATCCACATAAACACTATTTCCCCACCAATTATGACAAAATTCATGAGCTATTACTCCGGGTGAAAGTGTAATAAACGGCATTTTAACAATCTCTTTTGCAAGCAAAGTATAGTTTGGCATTCCAAAACCGGAAGCAAAGAAATTTTCTACAACACTAAATGAGCTAAAAGGATATTCACCAAAAAGTTGAGAATAATCATGCAAATAATCTTCTATCTTTGTTAAATATGTATCTGCAAATTTTGCATCTTCTTTTAATAGATATGTTCTTAGTTCCACACCGTTCACAACTTTGCTTTTCAGTTCGAATTTATTTCCTACTAAATAGAGATGATCTACCGGCAGTTCACTTTTCCAATTATAAACAGTCATTCCGTTTTTAGTTTTTTTAGTTTCTTTTCCACTAGTTAATAAAAGAAATTCTTCAGGGCAAGAAACTGTAATATTAAAATCTGCCAATCCTTCACCTAAAAGAGGATACCAATTTGCTCCGGGTAAGTAGATTCCCTCATTTTCAGCAGCTGAGATGATACCTTTTGTCCCGTCATGAGTTTGATTTAATTCTCTTCCTTGCAAAGGAAAATAAATTTCGCCCGCATAAGATATTTTTAATTTATTACTTTTGTAATTTTTGGGAAAAATTATCCCTATATAATCATCTTCATCATTTATCAACTCATATTTTGCAGTTTTACCATTGATCTGAACATCTGATATTTTTAATGCAGAAAATAAGAAAATTGTATCTTTTGTAGAAATTTCATTTGCTAAAGTTATCTCATCAAAACCTTTCAAGCTTTTGTTGTATGGATCAATTTCCAAATTAATATTATGCTCTGTAATTGTATTAGAGATATTTTTAAACATTTTGGGAGTTTCTACTTTTTTCTCTTTCTCTGTTGGAAATCTTTTTGCAAAGATAAGATAATCACCCAAATCTTTTGCTTCAGGGTCATATTTTATTTCTGCATCATCTGCAACAATCACCGGAGTAATTACGGCAATTTTTAGCTTAGGATTTAAGAGATGCAATTTATTAGCGGTACCCAAATGAGATTCACTATGAAAATCTCCATTATAATGAATAACTGTTTTCTTAGGATTTTGCATTAGGTAATCATAGATGCTTTCTGCCATTGTATCATCTTTTATACATTGTGCGGCATAAATATTATCTAGCATTTTGCCCATACCCATCGCTGTTTTTCTTCCCATATTAGAGGACATAGTTTCCATAAATTGCTTTTTATATTGATTATCCAAAACTTTCAATTCCCTTGCTACGAAAGGTTTTTCATCTTCGGAAAGTTGATTTAAAGCATCACCGCCTTGTTTACTTACTAGTGCTGCATATCTACGCGGAACATTTGCTGCTAATACATCTAATTTCTTTTTCTTAGCATATTCAATAATTGGTTTGTAATCGGTTGGATAATTACCCCAAGCTCTGCTTTTTTTAAGAAAATCTTCTTCGCTTATCTTCCCATCCAAAAAATCATTTAATATTGATTGAACATCTCGCTCGAACATTTCCATTGAAATAGCCAAATCTGTTTTTTTGTCTAACAAAGGCAGTATATCTGCTTCCAATTGATGCAGTAAAGCATCATCATGCCATTCACCAAAGAATATCACATCATACTTAGACAGCTCTTTTGCCATTTTTTTCAGAGAAATCTCTTTGCCATCTGTTGACTTATAAATTCGGTAATCTTCTTTACCAAATTCTTTTGCCAGCATTGAAGAAACCAATGTTAAAAATAACATAATTGCAAATAATTTACTTTTCCTCATACCATCTCCTAAATTATTATATTTAAAATTAAAATCTGAATTACTTAATAATCATCATTTTCCGTATTTTCATATCGTTACCAACCTGAATCTTACTAAGATATAATCCGGCTGAAACTTTCTGACCTATTTCATCTGTTCCATTCCATAAGACATTATGTACTCCAACAGATAATTTTTCATTCAGAACTGTTTTAACTTTCTGACCTTTCATATTATAAATTGTTATTTCAGTCGATTTAGAGTCATCAGTTGTGTAGAATTTTATATTTGTACCTGAAGAACGGTCATTACTTGATAATTCAAATGGATTAGGATAGTTTTCAATTTTGATTACATTATTCAAATCAAGATCATTTTCATCTGATCCTAAAACTTCATTAACTTCCAAGTTGTAATTCAAAAGAGCATCGTTAGCATTTGTTAATACTAATGTATGACAATTATAAGGAGATTCGTAGATTGGAATTTCAATCATTCCACTTTCATCAATAATAATTTTTTCAACTATAGTTTCTACTTCCGGTCCTGTTTTTAGAAGAGCAAGATTCATTTGATTATCAACGGTTATATTCACAGTAATAGGTTGGTCATGGTGTATTTTCACATATCTTGTCGCCCATGGTTCCACGCTTTCAGATTCTGTATCCGGGAATGAATTTATTAGACTATTGTAATTAAAATTAGGAAGTTCCAACGATTCATAATTATAAATTCCATCATAAATATCTTCTTCATCCAGATAATTAGCAATTGTCCAATTTGCAAAAATCTCTTCAAAAGGTATTTGATATTCATGTTCAACTAACTGATTTGCAATACCATCAATCCCATTCAATTGTTCATTTACAACATCAGCGATAAAATTTTCACTAGTGATTTGTTCATCCAAGTATGTAAAGAAAAGCAAAACTTTCACGTAATCTTTCCA
>JAMOPB010000166.1 GCA_027064945.1 Candidatus Cloacimonadota bacterium | reverse complement strand
TATCATTTTCATCCCAATCCATTACACTATTTTCCATTCCGGCAATATTCAATTCATTGATTTCCACTTGCCAATAGTATTCTCTTTCGCATGATTCTCTAACAGTTTCGATAGTTTCATGCGGTGCATATTTCACGGTTATCTCATCTTCATAAACCCCAAACCAATAGCCTTTCATATATTCTAGCTGATCAACTGTTTGATACACATTATTGCTAAATTCATAAATATCTTCCGCAACAAAACCATTTGTAACAGCTTCATCAAAAGTATATTCCTGTTCATCAACAATGATAGTCAACATCGATTTATCAATATTCCGCACAAGTGGATTTGCTATCATATTCCAACCTGAATTGTAGCTGACTTCCATTGCATTTGTATAAGGATTTCCCTCAAACGTGAATTCTGCATCTTCCATAAAACCAAGCCAAATTGATTCGCCTGCATTAATATTTTCAACTTCGGAATAACTTCCATTAAGCCAATTATATGCAAAATATTCTTCTTCAAAATCATCTTCGATTTGCTCTGCTAAGGTTGTTGTTAGCTCAAGCGGAGAACTCCATAAATTCCAACCTGCATTGAGTTCAGTTTCAAACTCACTTCCAACAACAGTAAATTCATAATCTGAAATATCTTCTGAACTATTTCCAGCAAAATCTGTTGAGACAACTTTGATATAACAGTTATTTGAAAGAGGATTTTCAGGAGTAAACAAAATCGAATTTTCAGAAGTCGTACTGATTTCATCAAAATTTTCACCATCATAAGAAATTGAAACAACATTATTATCGAGCATAAATCCGTCAGTTGCTTCCCAAATAAAAGTTACTTCTTCTCCACTTTGCAAAATCTCCAAACCATTTGGAGAGGTTACAGCCACTTCCGGCGGAGTAATATCGCCGATAGCAAGATAGAAAATTTGTTCTGCATTCGCTTCCAAATCAAATGAATAACTCTCTCCATTTGTGATTTGTTCTTTGAAAATTATATCTCGGCTATTTCTGCGAGTTTCAGATACTTGATAAATAAAAACCGGAACAGCTGGAATATTATCTGAAAAATTGAATTGAACATTTACTGTACCTTCATTATCGGCGAACAAATGAACTTCCCAAATTTGCATTGCATCATCAAGTGGAACTTCATTGGCAATATCCTGATTGTAATTATTACCAAGTGGATTTTCCCATTCCGGATGGTTTGTATAAATGCTTATAAAGTTCGAAGGTGGATTTGGTGGCGTTGCTTGATCATATTCAGTATCAAAACCTGTTGTCCCATCATCGGCAGTTCCCAAAATCAAAGATGAACTATTTCCATTTGATGAAGCGACACATTCAATATTCCAAGAAATTGTACGTACATTTATTGTTGATGGTTCACTATCATTGAAATGGTTATCCGTATGAATAATCTCATACAGATATTCAGTATCAGCTTCGATATTTTCATCAATGAATTCTGTTCCGCCACCTGTAAAAATAGGTATTCCATTCTTTGTAATTGTTGTTGATTGATAATCCTGTTCTTCCGGTTGTTCCCAATTGAGAGACACACTATTTGGTGAAATATTTCTGCCTAAATTTTGAGGTGGAAGTGGTGCGATATTGTCTATTGAATAACCAGTCATCGGTTCACTCGTCCAATATATTTGATCATCTTCGGTGTGAGCAATTACGATAAAAGTTGATGCAAAACTTTCTTCTTCTGTCGAATCGGCAAGAGTGGGAGCAGTAAAACCATAATTTGTAAAATCTTGTGCAACCATTTCACCGACCCATTCCCAATATTCGCCGTCACGGGTATAAATTATACTTTCATTTGATTGTGAATAAATTGGATGGATTTGAGCATTTACACTTTCTCTGTCTTCAACTTCTAATTCTCGCCAAAATGAATAGTGAGAAACATCATAAGCGGAATGCTGACCATCAAACACACTTGCTTGATACTGAATTCCGACAAATCCACCTTGATCTTGTGGGATGTCGATTATGTTATCAATTGTTGGAGTTCCGTTTGGAATTGGATTTCCACCCCAACCACCATTATTTGGTCCGCCGTAAGCTCCCATATCTGCCCGGATTGTACCTAAACCAAAAGGCATATTTGCATCATGTTGCCACGGTGAAGCTGCATCTACGCAAGGTGAATTTTCTGAAAGATGATAATCTGCATCTACAAAAACTGGATTTGATTCGATGCAACCCTCGCCATTAATAAATTGTGCCTCACCAGAAATTCCAAAACTAGAAATACCTTCAATATTGCTATAAGTTGTATTTAATGTACCATTTTCTATATAAATTTGTTGATGGTTTGTATTGTCATTATACCATAAAATACTATTATTGATTGTAGAAAATCTATAACCGGAAATATTTATGCCATTGCCACCATTATATGCAACCACCGAATAGTCTAAATTAACAGCTCCGTTTGAGTTTATTCCCATACCTGTGTTGCTATGAATGATTGATTGTGTTACGTTTACATCTCCCCCAGCACCAATTCCATTCCCAATATTTCCAGTAATCTCTGAATTTGTTAGAGTTACATCTCCATGAGCACCAATTCCATTCCCTGTGTTTCCAGTAATTTCTGAATTAACAATCGTTATATCGTTAGATGAAAAAACTGCAGTACTTGTTAAGATTTGTACATTATCCAGATAGGTTCTTTGATGGTCATAGTCATAATTAGAACTAAAAACATCACTCTTAACTTTAAATTGTATTTCATCA
>JAMOPB010000165.1 GCA_027064945.1 Candidatus Cloacimonadota bacterium | reverse complement strand
TTTGGATTTTCCTAAAGGTGCTTCCAATAAGGTTATTAAAATTGGAAAAGAATTCGCCAAACAGTTTGGGAAAGATAGATTAAATGAAGTAGCAAAAATACATTTTAAAACGATAGATAAAATTTAGAGGAAAGAATATGTTATTAGATTTTCATGGTAAATCACCCATTATAGCAGAAAAAGCTTGGGTGGCAAAAACTGCCGATTTGATCGGTGATGTAACTTTAGGAACTGATACCTCAGTATGGTTTTGTACTGTAATTCGAGCAGATATCAATAGTGTGAAGATTGGCGAACGCTGTAGTATTCAAGATGGAACAGTAATTCATGTAGATGAAGGATTTCCCACAATAATTGGTAATGATGTAACTATCGGGCATAAGGCAATGTTGCATGGCTGCACAATTGGTGATGGCTGCTTGATAGGAATGGGTTCCATTATTTTAGATGGAGCAGAAATTGGAGCAGGATCGATTGTTGCAGCCGGTTCCGTTGTAACTCCTGGTAAGAAATTTCCAGCCGGTAGTATGCTAATGGGAACTCCGGCTAAAATTGTTAAACAACTTTCCAAACAAGAACAAGACCATTTTTTGGAACATGCAGCAAAATATGTAAATTATAAAGATGAATATCTGAAGATGGAGAAGTAATATGATAATCGTAACCGGAGGAGCTGGATTTATTGGTAGTGCTTTTGTTGCTAAACTTAATTCGGAAGGGATTGAAGACATCGTTATTGTAGATAAATTACGCTCAGGTGATAAATGGAAAAATCTTGTAGGAAAGAAATATCTCGATTTTGTGGATAAAGATAACTTTTGGTCACATTTAGATAGCGGGATGTTTGACTCAGCTGATGCAGTTGTTCATTTTGGGGCTTGTTCGGCGACTACAGAAAGAGATGCGGATTATTTGATGAGTAATAATTATTATTACTCTCGTGATTTAGCTGTTTGGGCTGTAGAAAAAAATATTCGTTTTATTTATGCCAGCAGTGCAGCTGTATATGGAGATGGTAAGCTAGGATATAGCGATAGCGATGAGATGACTCCCAAAATGAGACCATTGAATATGTATGGGTATTCTAAACAATTGATGGATAGTTGGATTATTGATAATGGCTTGGAAGATTCTGTAGCCGGATTCAGATTTTTCAATGTTTTTGGACCGAATGAATACCATAAAGGTAATATGAAGAGTGTTGTATGTAAAGCTTTTAAGCAAATTATGGAAAAGGGGAAGGTAGATCTTTTTAGCTCACCTCATCCGGATTATGAAGATGGCAAGCAGATGCGAGATTTTATTTATGTAAAAGACGTGGTAGATGTTTTGTATTGGTTTTTAATTAATCCGACAAAAAATGGGATTTTCAATTTAGGAACCGGTAAAGCAAATACTTTTTATGATTTTGTTAAAGCAGTTTTTGTTGCTTTGGATAAAGAAGTGAAAATTGATATAATCCCAATGCCGGAAGAGCTTAGAGGGAGATACCAATATTTCACTCAAGCGGAAATGAATAAATTACGCGAAGTTGGGTGCGATTTTGAATTTTCCAAATTAGAAGATGCAGTAAAGGATTATGTGCTGAATTATCTGACAAAAGATTATTTCACTATGTAATTGGTTTAGGAGAGGTCTTGAAAACTTATGTAATGGAAAAAATGCCGGAAAAATTCTGGCAAGAATTAGAACGATTGAATTTAACAACTTTTTTTAGTGAGAAAGAAGATATCAAAGCTGAAATTATCATAATTAGAACTAAAACCCAATTTGATAGTAAGCTTATTGATAAATTTCCTAACTTGAAATTAATTATTAGAGCCGGGAGTGGATTTGATAATATAGATGTGTTATATGCAAAATCAAAAGGTATTGAAGTTTGCAATACTCCTGAAGCAAATGCTTATTCTGCATATGAACATACTTTGAGTATGATTTTTGCATTGATAAAAAATTTGCAATTTGGAAAGCAAGAAATCAAATCCGGTAAATGGAAAGACAAGCATCCCGGTAATTGGGAAATTCCTGAATTAAAAATCTTGGTGGTAGGATTAGGACGCGTGGGAACTCGAGTGGCAAAAGCTATGAAATTTCTTGGAGCAGATGTGAAAGCTGTTGATCCTGAATTATCTCAAGAAGAATGGCAAAAAAAAGATGTTACCCCTATACATTATATAAAGGGGTTGGAATGGTGTAATCTTGTAACTTATCATTGTCCTCTTTATTCTGATACTTTTCATTATTTTAACCAGGAAGTTTTGCAGATAATTAATAAGCCAATTTGGTTAGTAAATGCTGCTCGAGGCAAGATTGTGGATTTTGAAGCTGTAAAGCTGGGATTGAAAAAAGAAAAACTCCTTGGAGCTGCTTTGGATGTATTTGAAAAAGAACCATGGGAGGCAGATAGTATAATTGATGATCCCAGATTGGTAGTTACTCCCCATACCGGAGCTTTTTCTACAGCTGCAAAGAATAGAATGTCAGTAGAATGTGTAGAAGTTTGGCGGAATTTTGTTCAGAATAGCTTGGTTATAAGTCCGGTAGATTTAAGATTTATCAATAAATTTATCTAATTTAGCGTCAATATTGTATGGTTTTTCCAAAATTTTGGAGAGAAATAACTTTTTTAATATTGGAATGAAAGCTGTGTACCTTCTTTTTTAATAGATTGAGATGCTAAGATAAAAAAAAAGTTTCGAAATTGTATCTGTGTAAAAATAGAAAGATTAGATAAAATAGGTGTCAAAATTCAGGATAAAATAG
>JAMOPB010000164.1 GCA_027064945.1 Candidatus Cloacimonadota bacterium | reverse complement strand
ATATTCTATTAATTCTGCCAAATAACCGGGAAGTTCATTAAGAAATAAATTTTTGTTAGGAGGAAAATCTGTTTCATCTAAATAGTGATTCCCCTTAAAAATTATATTCTGAACCTGTAATCTCCCTCGTTCTAAAATATGAAATTTCACATCGACTTCAGGTGCTTTTTCCGTCATGATTTCAGGTTGCAAAACTATAACATTATAATATCCTTTATTTTGATAATACTGTGAAATTTTCCCTGCAGAATTTTGCACGGCAGACATATCAAATGACTCACCGCTTTCGATTGAGATTATGTTCAGAAGTTCAGAATCAGATAGAAAATTGTTTCCAACAAACTCAATTTTTCCAAATTGTAATTCGGTAGCCAGCAAAAATCCGAATAATGAGAACAGCAATAAAAAAGCTATTTTCTTCATCTATTTTTCTATATTCTCACGAATCAATTTAATAAGTTCATCGACCAAAATATTTTCCGGAACTTTTTTTACAATTTCGCCTTTGATAAAAAGTAATCCTTCTCCCTTACCGCCGGCAATTCCAAAATCTGCTTCTCGAGCTTCTCCCGGACCATTCACAATACAACCCATCACAGCTACCGAAATATTCTTTTCTGCAAATTCTTTTAACCTGATTTCCACCTCTTTAGCGATCGAAATTAGGTCTATTTCTGTTCTACCACAAGTTGGACAAGATACAATTTCCAATCCTTGCTTTAAATGAAGAGCTTGCAAAATCTGCTTTGCTACAATAACCTCTCTTACAGGATCGGCAGTAAGCGAAACCCTGATTGTATCACCGATTCCTTCGGCTAAAAGAGTTCCAATTCCGATAGATGATTTTATAGTTCCGCCAAATTCTGTTCCGGCTTCTGTTACGCCCAAATGCAAAGGATAATCAACTTTTTCGCTTAATAATCTGTAGCAATCTAAAGTTAATGGAACTGAAGAAGCTTTAACGGAAATTTTCATATCAAAAAAATTCTCAGCTTCCAAGATGCGAACGTGTTCTAATGCAGATTCTACAATTGCTTCCGCTGTAACGCCATATTTGGCAATTTTTTCTTTGGAAAGTGAACCACTATTTACACCTATACGAATTGGAATTTTATTTGTTTTGGCTGCATCAACTACAATTTTCACTTTATCAGAATCACCGATATTTCCGGGATTCAAGCGCAATCCGTCCACACCTGCTTCAATAGCTAATAAAGCCAATTTATAATCAAAATGGATATCGGCAATTATTGGAATATTTATTTGTGCTTTTATTTGTTTAATAGCTTTCGCTGCTTCCGGAGTATTTGCTGCAACTCGGATAATATCACATCCTGCAGCACTTAATTCTCTTATTTGAGTAACAGTTTTTTCTACATCAGCTGTGGGCGTATTGGTCATAGACTGAATCGAAATGGGATTATCACCGCCGATTTTCACATCTCCTAAAGAGATCTCACGAGTTTTTTTTCGTTTTATCATATTTCCTCTTTTTCCATAAATTCTTTTACTTTTTCCAAAAACAGTTCGTTTTCTTCCGGTGCGGAAATAGTCACACGAATCTGATTTTTCATTATCGGATGAGCACTTACATCACGCAGAGCAATCTCATTTTCTTCCAAATATTTAAAAAGATCTTTGGTTCTATTCCCAATTGTTAAAATCAGAAAATTTGTATAAGTATTGGTTGCCTTCATCTTTGGAATTTTATTCAATTCTTCCCACAAATAGTCTCGCATTTCCACAACTTTTTGGGTATGATTAAGAAAAATTTCTTTATTTTCCAAAATTGTTAATGCAATTGTTTGAGTCATCAAACTTAGGTTAAAAGCTGTAATTACTTTCTTTAGCTGCTTGATATTATCTTCTGCGGAAATTACATATCCAAAGCGCAATCCCGCAGCAGAAAAAGCTTTTGAAAATGAACGAGTAATTATCAAGTTTGGATATTTATTTATCCAATCCTTATAAGTAATTTTGGAAAATTCAAAATAAGTTTCATCAATTAAAACCAATTTATCCGATTTTTCCAGAACTCTTTGGATCTGCTCACTTGGCATTATATGCCCGGTAGGATTATTAGGATTGCACAAAATCAGCAATTTGCAATTAGCATCACTCCCCACTTGAATAAATTTGTCGAAATCATTCGAAAAATCATCTTTCAAATCCATTTGTTGAATTTTCAAGCCGACAGCGTCACAATAACTTTTGTAATCAAAATAGGATGGTGAAAAAGTTAAGGCAAAATCATTTTTATTTTCTCGAACAGCAGTGAAGATATAATAAAGCATCTCATCCACGCCATTCCCCATTGCCAAGTTTTCACGTTTAACCTCAGCATAATCAGCTAATTCTTTATATAATCGATCGGTAACCGGATTAAAATATCTATTAAGATGAACCTTGTCCATTTTTTCTAATATTTTATCTTTAATCACCGCAAAAGGATCAAGAGTGCTTTCATTCAAACACATCATCACTTTCTTATGCGGTACATTTATATTAACTTCAGATTTCTCTTTCAGATCAGATCGGAAAAGATACATTCAGCCTCCAAATAGCAATTTATGCGTGCTAATGTGCTAAGATGATTTATGTTGTCAAGAATTTGAGATTATTGAGTCACGGAAAGAGCTGAATATATTAACACAATTTACAGTAAAGCCACTTGTGATGGAGAATGGATAATGGATAATGTAGAATGTAGAATGTAGAATGTGAAAAGGGAAAGGGGAAAGGTGACAAGTGACAAGTGAAAAGTGAAAAAGTAGAACA
>JAMOPB010000163.1 GCA_027064945.1 Candidatus Cloacimonadota bacterium | reverse complement strand
TGGACATATAATAAATTAATTTAATAAAAAAATAGAAAAAGGTGACAGATGCGAATAATGCTTTTACTTCATCCTTCTACCTATATAAAGCTAACCTAATGCTTTCTGTCTATTAATCAGGCTCAAACAGTTATAATGCCAATCATCATCTTCATAACAAGCTGAGCCACTTGACCATGCTTATAACCACCTTCAATAGGTGCCTGTCCATACTGATACTCTTTGTCAAATAAAAAAAGCCCCAAAAGGGGCTTTAGATTATTTGAAAGTTCCTCTTATATTTTTAAATTCAATATATATTTCTTCAGGATTGCCATTATCATCATAGAAAGTGTATCGATAAATATAAGAACCTGAACTTGATACTGTTAATTTTTCAGGCTCACATGATACAACAATATTTAAAACAATACTTCCATACCCAAGAGGACCAGAAAAATAACCTTTTTTATTTTCACATCTTCCTGATATTTTAGAGCCATCTAAATCAAGTATTGCTTTTCCACTATTAATATCACATTGAAATTTCATATTTGTTGAAAATACATCTGTACTTTCTGTCCCAGAATCAATGTAAAATGAATAATCAAAATAAAGTTTGCCGTATAACCTTTTTTCACAGGAAATTATATCAGACACAACCGTAAATTGAAATTGAGTTTTTTCAAAAATATTTCCATCATAATTTTTAATTTTAACTATACTATTTTTAGGAGTTACTAAATCTGGCATCAATATTTTCATTAATCCTGTGGTATCATAAACTGCTGCTGTGACATCTATTTTTATATTAACTCCTTCTGGGTATTGCTGGAAGTATTTATTCCAATCTATGCCTTCAAAATCTGTTAATTTGAAAGAAGTAATATGATTTTTATTTGGATCAGAAGGATCTTTTATAAATTTTGTATAAGTTGCTCCATCTGGCAATTTTAAAACAAGTTTAAAATAATTATTTTTTGAACGCCATATCTCTATTTTTGAACTAATTTTAATTTTTGAACCATTTGAAGGATAATATAAATCTGGTGTTAATTTCTCTTGGGCCTGTTTGATAATTTTTGAAATTTTTGCTGTATATTCCATATAAGTTTTTGCTTGTTTTTGTTGTTTTTTATACTCTTTCCATGCAGTTTTAAATATTTTTCTCAATTCATCAGGTGTTACATTTAAACTTCCATAATAATATGTCATTTCAGGATAATCGTCATCATTTCCATTAAGCCAGTCCTCCTTCTCAGAATCACTTAAATTCATGAATCTCTGCCACATAGATTCAATAATTGAATTGTTAATGTAAGTCATCAATACATTGCCAAAACTTATTACTAAATCTGAGGCAAATTTGGCTGGTCCATACACCGGAATTAAATCAAGCATACTATCAGTAGCCCAACTTGCAAGATTTGAAAAAGCTGTTTTAAAATCACCTTTTTCAAATGCTGAGGCAATACTTGTTACTTCATCTAATGGAAGACCAGCAGCTTTTGCAGCAGCACTTCCAATGCTTTTGTAAAGATTTTTGTTTAAATCAGATTGTAAATCAGCTTTTAATGATCCTGTAAAAAAAATCATTAAACTTAAAAAACATAATAATACCTTCTTCATAGATACTTCCTCCTTTTTTATTTATTATAATCAAAAAAAATTAATTTGCAAGCTTAAAGTTAAATTACCAGCAATTCTCGGTGAGTTTGAGAAGGTAGCTTTTATGGGATAATACAAGAAGTTAGTTTTCCCTCATTAAATAAATTGCAATGTGCATATTGTTTCTTATAGCTTCTTTGACTGCTTCAACATTCCTTTCTGACTTTATCAAGGTCTTCCATGAATATAAGTGCCGCTTCTCATGAAAGTCAGAGTTTGCAATATAATTATATTTTTTTAGTCCGATTGAATTAAATAGATCATCTCTATTAGCAACTTCCCATGCATCAAATAATTCTCTAAACCTCTCTTGATTTTTCCATAAATACCAAGAATCATGCTTTTTATCTGTTTTCTTTTTATCAGGATGGGCAGCAATAACAACTGCATTTTGTCCTTTAAGCCTTTTAACAATCTCTTCCACTGGTAATGTGGGATCAACATATTCTTTTATATCTATTGCAATGATATGATACTTGTTAAAATCATTTGTGATTTCTACTCCAGGTATTAAAATCATTTTATATTTTTTCCATGCCCTTTTAGATTCTTTCCATAATATTTTTAGATAATCTTTAAAGTCTTCTTTTTTAATTGCTTTGATTGGTTCTTTCTTTTTTATTCGTTCTTCAAGGGTATATTTGTCTAAAATATGATCTGTGATAGAGATTACATCAAAACCATGTTCACCGTACAAGTTAACAACATCTTCTAAAGGTAATGTCCCATCACTAATAGTTGTATGAATATGAAAATCGCAAAGTAGCCAATCTTCATATAAATTATGATTGTTCTTCATAGGCTTAACCCTTTGCAGTAAACAACCTTTCCATTAATAATTGTTTTTATAACAACAGGAATTTCATCTATCTTATCCACAATTATAAGATCTGCCTGTTTTCCAGGTTCAATAGATCCAACTTCATCATCCATTCCTATTGCCCTTGCAGGATTTAAAGAAACAAGATTCACAGCTTTGTTTAATGTCATCAATTTTTTTCTTTCAAGAATAAAGGGAGCATAAAGCATAGCTTCAGCACTATAGTCTGAACAAAGCACATCAACTAAATTGTGCCTTATTGCTTCTATTGCACTTAAATTACCAGTTGATGATCTCCCTCTAACAACATTTGGAGCTCCCAT
>JAMOPB010000162.1 GCA_027064945.1 Candidatus Cloacimonadota bacterium | reverse complement strand
TTCCAATGGAAAACCTAATTCAGTAAGAGTTTCATCGTTTTTGATATAAGTAATCTCTTGTGTTGGAAATGCACCGGTTTCAAAAAGAGTAACTGTTCCATCTAAGATAACATCGATTTTGCGATAAAGTTGTAAATATGTAGCATATTTCACATTATAAGTGCCGGCAATTGATGTTTCGGGAAAATATGTTCTGCCACTTTCATCAGGTAGCAAATATCCGGAAACGAAATCGTTCCAAGTAAGATCAGCTAAACCTCTATCACGTGGTGTCCAATTACCATCTTCATCACTAGATAAAATTTGAACGGCAAATAATTTTCTACTATCAAAAGTATCTACATTAACCAATGAATCTGTAATAGATTGGGAAATGAATTGATCAAGTGAATAACCGGAAGTGATAACTCCGTTATAATCTATATCTTCAGATGTAAATGCATCTAATTCAGCTGGAATAATAAATTCAAGATCGTAATTTTCTGCCATAACCGGTGGGGTTGCTTCATTTCCGTCCGGTCCATTTGAATCCTTTTCACTACAAGCTGTAAGAATAAAAATTCCTAAAAGTAAAAACGTAATAATTGCAATTTTCTTCATTAATAAAATCCTCCTAATTTTTGGTAATTTGCTTTTCTTAGAAGGCAAGATTAAATATTTAGTATTAAAAAATATTTCCATAAAATAAAATTTTAATATGAATGATCTCGCCTTTCCAAACACGGGAGGCAAAGCCGTTTCCAAGCTGTACCCATTGGTAGAAATATCATGGCAATTGCTTTAGATAATCTCTACTCAGCGATAGAATGAATTTTAATTTGAGTAAAATAGTGTCAAGTAAGGATTCAATATTTGATGATATTTTTGACAAATATACCGGATATTATATTTTTAACTTAAAAATAATTGGATGGGTTTATGAATAAATGTTTGCAATGCGGTAATGAGATTGGAAATAAAACACGGTGTCCTTTTTGTGGATTTGAAGAGGTTTTGATAAATAAGAAAAAAACAAAAAAATTGCGAGTTGTTAATATAAAAGAAAATATGCCAATTTGTGCAGAAGCGGAGAAAATATTAGCAAATGAGATTAGAATAAGCAAAGATAGCGGATATAAAATTCTAAAAATTGTTCATGGTTACGGTTCAACCGGAAAAGGTGGAGAATTGCGTTGGTGCCTTCGGGAATATTTGCAAGCAATGAAATTTCGAAATAGTATTCTTACATTCATAGCCGGAGAAGATCTTCGTTTATCAAACAAATCAGTATATAAGGTTTTAATGGATTATTCAATACTACGAAAAGATAAAGATTATAATAAATCAAATCGAGGTGTAACTTTTATAATACTTTGAATCTGATTTTCTGAATATTGAATAAATAATAATTAAGACATTTTTTAGAACTTATTATGAAATAGGAAGATAGAAGATATTTATACAAAAAAATAAAGTTTTAATAACAAAAAAGGTTGCATTTTATTATGCAATTGTAAATTTCAGCACGATAAAAGGAGGAAGTTTATGAAAAAGGTTTTAGGAATTTTAATTGTAGCAATTATCTTATTAGCCGGATGCGTTGATGAAAGTGAAAAAACTTATGATTCAACTTTACGGATTAACAACTTATCATCGAATAATGAGTTGGATGTGTTTGTGAATGATGATTATACTCTGTTGGATGCACTTGAGTATGTTCAATATACTTTCGAAGACATTGAAGAAGACGATTATGTAACTGCAAATGTAAATTATAGCGGTCGCTTTGTATTTGAAGAAGATTACACAGTTCAGATTGATGCAGATGAAGATTATGCAATCGATGTATCTCCAAATTGTGGTGAGATAATTGTTCAAAACCTCAGTAATGCATTCACAATTACTGAAGTTTATATCTCTCCATCAAGTGATGATGAGTGGGGAGATGATGATCTTTCAGGTACAATCGGTGCCGGGAACCAAGTTACTTGGAAAGCTGAGGCAGGATTATGGGATATCAAACTTGTAGATAATTGGGGCGACGAATTTGTAGCTTATGATAATTATCTTTCAGTAGAAGGATCAATTACATATCAATATGATGGATTCAGAAAAAATAAAGCCACAGGCGATACAAATGCTGCTAAAGCTAAGAATGCTTTAAGTCACGCAGGTGAAAAGTACGGCGAAAGATTACAAAAAGTTAAATAAATTATATTTTCTTTTAGGCCGAGTCATACTCTTGACTCGGCATTTTATTTATTAGTATCATTCAATATCCCAACGATATTTTCTGGGATCGATTTTATCATTATTATCAAACACAATTCCTTCAGCAATTAACAGAGATTTTTGTTCTTCATATCCATTACCTTTGCCTAAAGAGATCTTAAATTGACTGTTGATAACTCTATGCCAAGGTAGGTTTAATTTAGCAGAATATGTTTTTAAAATTCTAGCAACTTGTCTGGCGGCTCGAGGTTTTCCGCACGCTTTTGCTACCTGTCCGTAAGACACAAATTTACCTTCGGGAATTTGACTGATTAGTCCAATTACTTGTTCAGTAAACCATTCCATTAGATTTTTCTTATGCCATCGTTTTCAATTTTTATTTTTCCTAAACGCAAAAGATTTCCGATAGCACGTTTAAATGCTTTTTTACTTAATCCGAATTTTTCTTTTATGTCATCAGGATTGCTTTTATCATTGAATGGTAAAAATCCGCCTTCGTTCTGCAACATATCGAAGATAATATCAGCATCATCACGTCGTTGCAGATGCGCTGCTTTGTACAAAGAAAAGTCTATCTTTCCA
>JAMOPB010000161.1 GCA_027064945.1 Candidatus Cloacimonadota bacterium | reverse complement strand
TTTTGATTCAGAAATCTGATGTGGAGTAAAATAATGAACCAAGCCTTTCACACCTGCAAATGTAAACCAGATTGCAACAAGTAATGAAGCAATTTTTGCAGCATTTGCCATCGATTTTATTTTTCCTAAACCACCAATAAAAGCTAAGGGAAGTAAAAATATTGATGTTCCAAAGAAAAAGCCAATAAACAGTTGTACTCCGGAAAATGTTCCGCCCAGATCTAAAGCTTTTGAAAGAGCGATCAAAAATGAAGGGCAGAAATTTATACCGGTTAAAATTCCTAAGAAAAAGCCACTTTTAGTAAATCTGGCATATTTCGGAATTGGGCAAGCTTTCGATTTCTTATAAGTTCTTATCACAGAAAGCACTAAATATGCAGATAACAAAATATATGCAATCGATGTAAACAAAGTACGATTAACAGCAGCAATCTGAGTTCCCACAAAACCTGCCATTGCACCAAAAGCAAGATATGATATAAATCTACCTGCTGAAATTTCCATCACAGCCAGAAAACTTTTTAAGAATTTCCGCTCTTCTGTTAGTAAATATGGAATATATATGGGAGTACAAGTAGCAAGACAAGTAGAACCAGTTGCTAATCCCAATAAAAAACCTTCGACAATTGTTCCAAACATTCTATCTCCTTAATTTCATAGCAATTATAAATTTGTTTTGTTCAAAACAGCTCTCATATTCATCAGCTAAAACAAATGATATATTCCTTCCCAAAGGAATCTCCAGCTGTCCTAAAACCTCAGTTTCTTTATTAGAAACATCAGAGATTATATGCTGAAATCGAAGAAGCAAATCGAAATATCTTAAGAAAAATTTACCGGATAAAACGATATCTGAATTTCCTTCTAAATCAATTTGAATTCCACTTTTTATGAAGTTTTTATTGTTTTGATTATAACCAAAATTGTATTGTATAATATGCTCTGTAAAATTCTTACCTTTATAAAAATCTGAGAAATCTTCATCCAAATAAAGCTCTGCATTTATTCTATTCACAAGATACCAATCTCGATTAAGTTTTGTGGTAAATCTTGCTTTTAATTCGCCGTAGTAAGGAATATTCTCATAAAGATGTGAGTAGCCAATTTCCGTTGAAATTTTTAGGAAATGAGCGTAAGAAATCTTACTAAAATTTTTTAAACCAAATCCAATCTTCTGATAATTAAATATGTCTGAATCATTCAAATCGGAAAACAATTCCGACTTTAGATAAGGATTAATAAATCTTCCTTGTGAAGAAATCTCTATATTCCCAAAAGCGTTAGCATCTATCAAATTAGTAGATTCATTTTCTAATTTTTCAAACTGATTTGTAAGATATTTCGTTCCTACATTGATATACCAAGATTCTGTAAAATATTTTGCGTTGAATCCACTGCCAATGGAACTATTTAAATGATGCACTGAAGCGATACCTGACAGATAACTTGAAGTATTACCTTGTGGATAATAAGCCAGATAAAGAAAACTTCCTAATGAGAAATTTTTCCAACTTCTTTCAATATAAAACCTATTTCTTCCATATCGCGAAAGGTAATTATGATCTGCAAAATCTTCCGAAGAATAGCGTAAATAGGCACTATTGGAGATAGTATAATCAGCAATACTTTTGTAGTAAAATGAACTTATTGAATTTATTATTTCATCTTCGCTCATTTGCATTTCATAATTGATTTGCTGAGCATTTAAGGCAGAAAAGAGAAAAAAACAAATAATAATTATTAGCTGTTTCATATCCTCACCTTATTTAATTGCTGATTTAGGACACACACTAACACATTCCCCGCAACCAACACATTTACTTTGGATAATTACCGGTTTATCTCCATCATACACAATAGCATTATGACGACAAACATTCACGCATTCTCCACAGGAAATGCAGTTATCTTCATCAATTTTAAAAGCTATGTCGGATATGCTTTTACAGCTGACAATTATTAATATAATTAGCAACAAAGCCCAAAAAGTTTTTTTCATAAATTATCCCTATTTTATTGCATTCTGCGGACAAGCACTTATGCAGATCTTACAATTAATACATTTTTCAGCATCTATTACTGCTTTGTTGCCAACCATTTCAATAGCCTTAACCGGACAGTAATTTACACAATCACCACAAGCAGAACATTCTGCAGCATCAACTTTCGGTAAAATTTTATTAACTGCTGCCAGAGTAATAACAATTAACATTAATATTAAAATTAATATTTGCTTTAATTTATTTTTTTTCATAAGAATCCTTTAATATCCTACAACCCACAAATGAATCAAGCCGAATGGACAAGTGCAATCTCCACAAGCGGTGCATAAATCAGGATTAATCGTCTTGTATTGCCCTGCGTCATAGATAGCATCATAATCACAATCGTTTATGCAAGCATTGCAATCGTGGCAAGCATCTTCATTGATTTGAAAAACAATCTTACCGGCTGAACTATTAGAAATTTCGGAAACATTGCCGGAGGCATCAGTGGTTTTAATCGCAAAATAGTAGATTGTAGCATCTTCCAAATCATTTACATCAAAATATTGGTTTGTTCCGGCTTCTTGTGGCTGAAGATCGCATTCAGCAATTTCAGCACTATCCCAATTCTCATCAGTAATTTCATTTGTGCTGTAACGAATTTCATAGGAAGCGGCAACGCCTTCGTTCTCATTATCTCCCGGTGCAGTCCATTCAATTCTAATTCTGCCGTGCATCGCAGCAAATCCTTCGTGTACTTGCAGGTCGGTAATGGCAGCCGGAGCTATTTCATCTATTGCGGTAGTAACATCTAC
>JAMOPB010000160.1 GCA_027064945.1 Candidatus Cloacimonadota bacterium | reverse complement strand
CTTTTTCCATCTTCTTTCTTCCGTTATTTCCCATTTTCTCAAGTTCATCATCAGGTAATTCAATCATCTTCAGCATTTTATCGGCAAGATCATCAGCATTTTTCACTGCACATAAAAAGCCTGTTATTCCATCATCAACAGCTTCTTTGCAACCTATATGATCGGTTGTGATGATAGGTTTTGCCATACTCGCCGCTTCCAATAAAGATTTTGGAACGCCTTCTCCGTAATAGGAAGGAAGAATTACACAATCGCAATCTAAAATATAATCATACACATTATCTGTAAAGCCCATATATCGTATAATGCCCATGTCGTGCCAATTCTGAACTTCTTTTTTGGAAATTGCAGTAGGATTATCAACATCTGTAAATCCTAAAATTCGCAATTCTGCGTTATGTATTTTTCTTACTTTTTGGATTGCTTCAATTAATTCATGAATTCCTTTTTCTTTGATTAATCTACCTAAAAATAGAAATGTAAATACTTCATTTCTTTTAAATTTTGTCGGTTGGAATTTTTGTAAATCAACTCCCGAACCCGGAAGAATATGATATTTCTTATTATTATAAAGTTTTGTAAAAATTTCTTTATCATCTTTATTTTGGAAAAAAATAAAATCAGCTTTTTGAGAAGATATTTTGTATAAGAATCTGATAATTTTGGCAGATAAATTATTTTTCCTAAAGAAAACTCCTAAACCCGCAATATTAATGATGGAAGGAATCCCCAAAGATTTTGCAGCCAATGTAGCATAAATATTTGGTTTAACTGTATAATTAATTACTAAATCGGGCGAAATCTCTTTTAGTTTTGTTTTGATTTGAAAATATAAAAAAGCGTCTTGCAATGGATTTCGTCCTGTTCCGCGAACTTTGATCGCATGAAATTCAAAAGGTAATTCGCTATCTGTTTGAGGAGCTAAAAGAATCACTTTATAGCCAATCTCTTCTAACCTTTTCATTAAACCCATTTTAAAATTTGTAAGATACCAAGCTGAATTGGCAAAAAATAATATTTTTTTCATTCTTCCCTTGTTTATTTAATTGAATCTAGCAATATTGCTAATTTTTTTGTTTTCTGTTTTCTTGAATTTGAATAAATATAATCATCTTCTGCATGGATTTTTTCTAATTCATTATTTTTGGATAATTCCAATATTTCTAATAATTTCTCTTTTGAATCGGAATGGTCTATCACAAATCCTAATTTATTAGAAATGATAGATTCCGCTAATTCACCATTTTTGGAACAAAAAGCAATTATCGGTTTTTTATAAGGTAAATAATCATAAAATTTCGTAGTAATAATTTTCTCAGCTCCATCTCTATCAGGTAAGAATATCAATAGAGCATCGCTTTCATGCAAAAATTTATTCAAAGAAGCTTTAGCCATAAACGGTAAAACTTCCACCGCAATATTTCCCGGTTTTCTTGAATTAAAATCTTCTAATAAACTGTGAAACTTGCTTCTATAATTACCGATAAATCTAAGTTTTAGTTTTAAATCATTCCAATATTTATCATCAATTTTAAGCAGAAGATCATATAATTTATCAGGTAAGATATCTTTATACATATTTCCTGCAAATGTGAAAATAATTTCGTTAGATGCTTTTTTATAATTTCCTTCAGCAAAATCATCAAAGCCGTTGCTTATTACATCAATTTTTGAATTGGGAAAATTGTATTTATCCATAATTATTTTTTTAAAACCTTCTGTTACGCAAATTAATTTTGTAGCATGTGAATAAACTTTCTTTTCCCAATAATTATTTAAAATATTATTATACCAAGTTCCGGTTGAGAATATATGATCAGCCCAAGGGTCTCTGATATCGATTACAAGCGGAATGCCATATTTTTTAGAAATTTTATAAGCTGCAATAGCATGAGAATTTGTTCCGCCAATTGTGCAATAAATTGCATCAAATTTGTCTTGTTTTATTATTTTACCGGCTTTTTTAATGCAGAATGGCAACCATCCGATTTTATCATCAATTGGAAATAATCCTTTAATCTTATTCGTTAAGCCTTCGCCTTTTTGGTGTAATTTAGCTGCTAAATCTTGTTCCTTATTTCTTCTTTTTAATAATTTCAGCAATCTCATAGGATCAATTGATTCTGTGCGAATAATATCACTTTCTAAAACATTAGGGAACAATTCCGGCTCTTTCTTATAATAACTAAGTTCCTTAACGGTTAGTATGGTAGCTTTCCAACCAAATTCAGGTAAATAATTAGCAAATTTTCCAACCCTTATCGAAGCAGGTGAATTTATGGGTGGAGCAAAATATGAGATCATTAGAATTTTATTCATCTTCATATTTCTCTGTTGTTGTGTATTTTGTAGAATCGGGAACTTCCAAGATGATTGTTATATTTGTATCTGACGGAATATTCTTGAAATACAGAAAATTACCAATAACTTTCACATTATCATAATCGATCACAGCAATTTTGTGGTCACCTAAGATTCTACACGAAAAATGTGAAAAATAATGTGGGAAATAGATATTTATTCTACGATTCTTTTCCCTGATAAACACATCATCTCTCTTTTTTATCCATGTAGCTATCTCTTCAAAAGTATCATAATAAGTTTTTATTTTTCCTAATTCTTCCTGAATATAATGGAATAAATTTTCGGAATATTTCACATCTGCAAAAGAGGTCATTGGGAAATCATAAGCAAACAATCCTTGAACATCTTTGCTGTTTTTAATTAATTTTCTTACAAGTTGCTTAGCATCTTCTTCCGGAACTACTTTATATTTTGATAACACTAATGTATTCGCAGCAAAAACAATCGGGATTTCAATATGATT
>JAMOPB010000159.1 GCA_027064945.1 Candidatus Cloacimonadota bacterium | reverse complement strand
TTTAAACGATTGCGTAGCCGCTTGCAAATTTGATGCATTGCACGTTGATGAAAACGGAATGCGTGTAGTTGACAAAGAAAAATGTACAGGTTGCGGAGCTTGTGCTAGAGCTTGTCCACGCGATTTAATAGATATGGTATCTGTGAAAAAACGTGTTCACGTTCTTTGTAAATCAATGGATAAAGGTGGCGAAGCAAGAAAAGTATGTGGCAACAGTACTGCTTGTATAGGCTGTATGCTTTGTGTGAAAAGCTGTAAATTTGATGCTATTCACGTGGAAAATAATTTAGCTTCTATAGATTATGATAAGTGTGTGAATTGTGGTATGTGTGCTGATGTATGCCCAACAAGCGCAATATTTGATCCGCTTAAAGAAGTTCGTGCTAAAAAGCGTGCTGAAGCTAAGAAAAAAGCAGAAGCGGCAAAAAAAGCAATGGAAGCAAAAAAATCAGAAAAAAAATAATTTCATAAATAACAAAAAAGACCTGAGATTGTTATCATTCTCAGGTCTTTTCTTTTGCTTAAATTTTAGTCTATACTGATCACATCTTTTGGGCATTTATCAACACAGTTTTCACAATATATACAATTTGGATCAGTTATTTTTGCCTTTTTTGCAATATCAATATTCATAGGACACGCTTTATTACACAAATTGCAAGAAATACAACCGTTTAGATTCACGCTAATAACTTTGCGTTTTATATGTAGTAATCTTCCAAGATAAATAAAGATATTCATTAAGGCAGCATATGGGCATATATAACGGCACCAAAAACGTTCAATGAAGATTCCCAACACAAAAATTATAACTAAGCTAATAACACCCCATACAGTTACCTGAAGTGGAAATGAAAGAGCTATAACCGGGCAAAATTTCATGTATTTATACGCAATAAAATTCCAAACTAAAAAAATTATTCCGAATAAGATAATATACTTAAGTGACTTTAAAATTAAATCTAATTTTGCATTTAATTCCAAACGTTTTTTTCTTTTGAAAAGAGAATAAATTCTTTCCTGTAATGTTCCGAAAAAACAGATATAACCACAAAATTTCCTACCTAAAAAACTTGCTGTTAGCGCAATTAAGCCCCCGATTATTACTGCCGGAATATAAGCTAAATATCCTTTTGGAATTAATGCTCCAAAGCAAATTGAAGCAAATGGACAGAATTGATGTGAAGTGTGTACTTTGCCACTCCACATCAGAATAAGTGCAATTAGCCATAAGCCAAGAAACCCATTTTGAATTATTTTACGTTTATTTTCCATCTATTTTTTTTCTCCTGAATCTAACTTGGGAAAATGTATTATTACGTCAAGAGAGAAGGAATTGGAATTGAAAAAAAATCGAATTGACATATTTTATGAGGAAATATATATACTGAAAATGAGTTAGTCAGGGATGAAAAGAATTTGTTTTTTTTTAACAAAGGAGCTATTATGGAAGATTTAGTAGTATGGTTTGAAATTCCAACCAATGATTTCCAAAGAGCGGTTAAATTTTATAATCAGGTTTTGAATACCCATATTGTCATTGAAGAAATGCAAGGCGAATATATGGGATTTCTGCAGATGAAAGGATATAATGATGGTGGTGCAATAATTAGTTCTGACAAAAGAAAACCTTCAAAAGATGGAACATTGATCTACTTAAACGGTGGTGACGATTTATCAATCCTATTGAAGAGAGTTGAATCTGCAGGCGGCAAAGTAATTCAAGAAAAAACTCTAGTTTCAGAAGCAATTGGATACTATGGCTTATTTGAAGATACTGAAGGAAACCGGATAGCTTTACATTCGAAATACTAATCCCATGAGTCATAAAAAATTAAATTATCAATAGCTTTTCTTTGAACAAAATTTTCCGATTTGCTTGCATAGCCGATAGGCATGAGGAAAAGGCATTTTAAATCATAAGGAAGATTAAGAGCTTTGGAAGCTTCCAGAGTATCAATATTGCCGACCCAGCACGCATCTAAACCGTGATTTATAGCAGATAAAACAATGTGTTCCCCGGGAATAAGCGGATTGTTACTTTCCCAAAAAGAGTTTGATTTTTGATTTTGCTCATAATCACTATAATAGGTGCCAATGTTTTCGCCAAACCTATTTCTATATTTTTGTTTCACAGTAGAATCTTTTGCCACAGCACAATAGGTGATTATTACAGGTGCGGAAGCAATCCAATCTTGACCACCGGCAGCTTCTGACAATTTCTTTTTGATTTCTTCATCTCTAATTATGCCAAAATACCATTTATTATCAATTTGATTCGAATGTTCCAAATGCCCTGCTTCTAATATTTGTAACACAACTTGATTCGGTACTTCCTTATCGGAGAAGTGGTAGATTTTTTTACGATTTTTTATTACATCCATAAATTCCATAATTACCTCCCGAAGTATAGTTTCCTCAACATATAATAATTTTAAAAAGAGATATACTCTACCGAACCTTTATAAAAGAATTTCAATTAAAATGTCAACTGCATTATCAATATCTGATTTCGTTGTATATTTTCCTGTAGAAAATCTTAGTGTTTTTCTTGCTAATTTCGTATCGATTTTCATAGCTTTAAGCACAGGTGAAATTTCTGCTGAATCAGAATGACAAGCGGAACCGGCTGATGCTGCTACATAAACAAAATATTCTATCATTTTATCATAATCAAGAGCAGGGATGCTGATATTTAATGTGTTGGGAAGTCTAAAATCGATTGCTCCGTTGATTTCTGCATTTGGAAAGAATTTAAGTAATTTTTCTTGAAGATAATCTCGGTTCCGAAGATATGTTTCAGTAATTTTCTCAAAATCTGTATTTATTA
>JAMOPB010000158.1 GCA_027064945.1 Candidatus Cloacimonadota bacterium | reverse complement strand
ATAATTTCTCCGCCATCAATTGCCACAGCGCCATCATGGATAATTCCAAGTTCGCTCATCTCTTTACCACTACGAACTTTTGCTTTACCTTTTAATGTAAGTAATTCCTTAGCATTAAAAATAATCATTTCTACTTTCATTTTTTTCAAATCCTTATCTATAATTTTCTAATTTCCAATCTTTTAGAAATTCCAAGATCCGTAAAGTATCTTCAATATAATCGGGAACAATATCTACTTGCAAAATTGGTTCTTTACGAACCGGCGTAGTATAGTTACAAAATCCTTCCAATGATTCTAGGAAATATCCCAAATACATTAATTGGCTTGTTTCTACTTCAAGCAGAATCCGCAAGCTTCCATCATTAAGTTTTTTCTGATCTATCTGCTTAAAATTCATCAGATCAACGCATATTGCAGAACTTCTGCCAAATTATCTACTAGCATAATATTCAAGCCTTTTTTTATCTCATCTTGAATTTCAGTTAAACTAGGTTTATTTTTCTTAGGAATGATGATATTGGTAATTTTTGCGCGTTTGGCAGCGATTAATTTTTCTGTTAATCCTCCAATAGGTAAAACATCTCCTGAAAGAGAAATCTCTCCTGTCATTGCCAAATTCGCTTTTATTTTCTTACCCGATAAAATTGAGACAATTGCAGTTGTCATTGTTACACCGGCAGAAGGACCATCTTTGGGAATAGCACCTTCCGGAATATGCAAATGCAGATCAGTATCTTTATAGAAATCAGGATCGATACCATATTCTTCCGCATGATACCTTGCATAACTATATGCTGCCTGAGCAGATTCTTGCATCACATTTCCCAATTGTCCGGTTAATTTCAATTTTCCTGTTCCATCCATTTTTATCACTTCAATCTGCAAAGTTTCTCCACCGAACTGAGTCCATGCTAAGCCTGTAACTACACCAACTTTATCTTCACGATTAACTTCAGAATAAAGATGTTTTGGAATTCCAAGATATTTTTCGAGATCTGATTTTTTAACAGTTACTTTCTTAGATATATTACCTTCTAAATATTCTCGTGCAATTTTTCTTAAAATCTTGGCAATTTGTCTTTCAAGATTACGCACTCCGGCTTCACGAGTATATTCTTTGATTAAAGCTTCCAATGTTGATTTATTATATTTCACATCAATTTTATCACTTAGATCGTGTTCTCTTAGAACTTTTGGAACTAAATGTTTAGTCGCGATATTTATCTTTTCATAAGCTGTGTATCCATGAACTTCGATAATTTCCATACGATCGAGAAGTGGTCCCGGTATTGAGCTTAATGTGTTGGCTGTTGTGATAAAAATAACCTGAGACAGATCAAAATCAAAATCTAAATAATGATCTCGGAAAGTATCATTTTGTTCAGGATCCAACACTTCTAATAAGGCAGAAGCAGGATCTCCTCGAAAATCTAGGCTCATCTTATCAATCTCATCCATCATGATTAGTGGATCTTTCGTTCCGGCTTTTTTCAAACTTTGGATAATCACACCCGGAAGTGCACCAACATACGTTCTTCTATGACCTCGAATTTCTGCCTCATCACGAACTCCACCTAAGGATAATCTGATAAATTCCCGATCCATTGCGCGAGCGATTGATTTTCCCAATGAAGTTTTGCCAACTCCCGGAGGTCCCACAAAGCAAAGAATCTGACCTTTTACTTTTTCAGCAAGCTTTACTACTGCTAAATATTCCAATATTCTATCTTTAACTTTGTCCAATCCATAATGATCGGTATCCAAAATTTCTTTTGCTGATCCCAAAGTAAAATCTTTCATTTCTGGTTCAGCCCAAGGAAGCTCGGTAATCCATGTTAAATATGTATGAACAACAGAATATTCCGGTGAACTAGTATTTAATCGAGATAGTTTACTTAACTCTTCATTAGCTTTTTTTCTCGCTTCTTCAGACAAATTTAAACTATCCAATTTCTTCTTAAGCCTAATATAATCGTGCTCTTCTCCTTTATTTATACCAAGCTCTTTATTTATTGCGTTCATCTGCTCTGTCAGATAATAATCTCGTTGCATTTTGTTTAGTTTATGTTTCACAGTTGCATCAATTTTATTTTCTAAATTCAGAATTTCTATCTCTTGCAATAATATTTCATATAAATTTTGGAAGGATTTGAGCAAACTGTTTTCTTCATAAATTCTTTGCTTTTTTTCAACCGAAACATGAATATTTGCCAACGCAGCATAGAAAAATTCTACCATATCAATATTTTCTTCATCAACTAATGATTTAGCAGCGTTGGGAATGTTTTTATTCATACTAATATATATCATATATTTTTTCTTAAAAACTCTTACCAATGCTTCAATTTCCATTTGATTATCCGGGATTTCTTTATCCCAATAGCTGATATTAGCTGCTAAATACGCATTAGTTCTGGTAAATCTTTCAACTTTAATTCTTTCTTCACCTTCAACTAAAAGACGAATATTGCCATTAGGCAATTTCAAGTATTGGAGAATATTACAAACCGTTCCAATACGATAGATATCTTTTGCTTTGGGATCATCATCAGATTCAACGAAATTCTTTTGTGTAACGCAAATTATTTTCCTATCTGTTCCTAAAGCAAAATCTACAGCACCAACGGAAGCTTTTCTTCCAATTAACAACGGAGTAATAGTTCTTGGTAAAACAATCATATCCCTAACCGGGATTACAGCATATTTTTCATCATATTTATTCATAATGACCTCATCATTTATTATTTTTTTAGTAACATAAGACAAAATAAGGGAGAGACTTTTTTTTGCAAGTCATTTTTAGCAGTTTAATAAACTTTCTGCTAAAAACTTATTTTCTTGAAAAAAAGAACTTATCAAATTGGTATCCGATAGAAAAATAAAAGAAATCTTCTTTATTCTCATCTACTGCAAATGCTAAACGAACAGGAAGTAATTTATTCTTCCAACCAAGACATAATCCTGCTCCGTGCAATAATTCTACTTCACCTGTTTCCAGAAATTCATCAACTCCGCCAAAATTAAGAGAATTATACTGAAGATCAACAAAAAACTTCTTCTTAAAATTATACCCGACAGCAAAACGATTTATTTGGTAAATCGAAGCGTTCATTTCATTTGGTTTCAGTCCCCAAAAACTATCAATACCACCAATATTATTGGGAGAAAATTCAGTAACAAGTTTTGAATGAAGATTACCATATTGCAAGCCGTATTTAATGGAGAAATTGTGCAATGGTATAGCTAAAAGCAAATCTACAAATAGATCGTAGTTATCCAATTCATTAAAAAGATAATCTTTATCTAAGGATATTTTACTAAAAATTTTCCCGCCACGCGTTGGAAAAATCAGATCATCTAAACTTTCGTGATATATTTTTAAACCAAAACCATCTGAATAATATTCCTCATCTTGGAATTCTGCTATATGTTGATAATGTTCATTTTTAATTGCATAGCCATAAAATTCCAGAACCAAATCTTTGGTGAAAACCCCTAAACCGGCAGTTGCTCCAAATTCAGCAGTAACTACACTTTTTTCTACTTCATGTTCAATATTATATGTAAAAGTTTCATATTCGCGAGCATACGGGAAAATGCGATAATAAGCACCATAAAGTTTGCCGTAATTTTTCACATAATCAATATTTATTTCCTGTTTACCACCCAATTTAATATTAGCTAAGAATTTAGAATTTTTTTGGAAAACATTATTCATTTCCATAGTAGAGCTAACAATAAGCTGATCTACTTCATTGTAAGCTACTCCTATTTCCAATTTTTTTCGTTTCGCTTCGGTTACCTTTATTGTCAAAGTATCCCCATTTTGGGAAATTACAGGATATATCACATCAAAAAGTTTAGACGAATAAGCTAAATCAAGAGCATTAAGGATTTCTTGTTTTTTATAGCTCACACCTGTCTTCAAGTTTACAAGTTCTTTAATTTTGCTTTTACTAAGATATTTGTTTCCTTTAACATCAATTTTCGCAAACTCAATAACATCAATGTCATTATGCTCAATCTCATGCTTTTTTTTAGGCAATTTATCTAATTCAGCAACAACTTTTTTAGCTGCAATCTCACCTTGTCGTATAGTTTCAACTCTATTTTTAAAATTAAATGTCGATACATTTTCCAATTCAGGAGTAATAAGAATATCGCAAAGTTTTGTTGAAGCATTTACATTATCATTAATGCTAATGTTTAATGTTTGATCATAGATCTGTAAAAGAGTTTGCAATTGGCTTTCATCTCTTAAGCCGGTATTTACGCGCACTCCAATAATTGTATCACAATCATTTTCATCTGCAATTTCAGTGGGAAAATTAGATCTTACCCCACCATCTACATAAAGATCTTCTCCCAATCTAAATGGAGAAATTATGGAAGGAACAGACATCGAAGCACGAACAGCTTCATGCAAATTCCCTGAATCAAAAACCTTTAATTTCCCGCTAACAATATTGGTAGCAACAGCCCGAAATGGAATTGGCAAATTATCAAAGCTATCTAAATTTTTACTAGGAAAATAATAGTCAAAGAAATTGTTTGTTAATCTATTCCCAATGATTATTGATTTTGGTAAACTGGGAAGAAATTTATCATCTAATTCAAAAAATATATTACTATTTGGCAGCCATCTCTTCTCGCCAATATAAAGATTCTCACGAGAAATTTTATCGTCTAAAATATCTTGAAAATGTTTACTTAGAATAATTTTCTCGATTTCTTCCCCGGAATATCCTTGTGCATACAAAGCCCCAATAACAGCACCAATACTGGTTCCGGTGATTAAATCGATCTTTACATCCAATTCATCTATAACTTTTAATACTCCAATATGAGCTATTCCTCTAGCACCTCCACCGGAAAGCACTAATGCAACTTTTGCATTCAGATTAATCTGAGAAACAAAAACTATTATACAGATAATAATTTTTAGGATATAGCTCTTCATTAATTTCTCCTTTCAAAAAACAAAAACCTTACCAAGCAAAACAACTCGGCAAGGTTTTTTTTAAATAGTTAGATAACTAATTATTTAACTGAATCTATTTTCTGCTCGATATGAGTATTATCCAATTTCTTAGAGTTGCTATACAATTTTTGGATAGCCGGAGAATAAACAACAATCATGCCTGCAAAAACAATACTAATCATACTCATCAATTTAATAAGAATGTTAATAGATGGACCGGCAGTATCTTTAAATGGATCTCCCACAGTATCACCTACAACAGTAGCCTTATGTGTTTCTGAATTCTTACCACCGAAATGACCTGACTCAACATATTTTTTGGCATTATCCCAAGCTCCTCCTGCATTATTCATCATAATTGCAAGCACAAAACCTGTAGATAATCCACCGGCTAATAATCCTAAAACTCCGGCAACTCCCAATACAAGGCCGACAATAATAGGAGTTAGAATTCCTAAAATTGCTGGAGCAACCATTTCACGTTGAGCACCTTTTGTTGATATTTCAACACATTTTGCATATTCAGGAACTTGCTCACCGGTAAGAATACCCGGCATTTCCCTAAATTGTCTTCGCACTTCTGCAACCATTTCTCCCGCAGCTTTTCCCACAGCTTTCATTGTAAGAGCAGCAAAAACAAAAGAAACCATCGCACCAACAAAAATTCCAACTAGGAATTTTGGATTCATTAAATTTACTTGGTAATATGACATAAAATCTGAAATAGTAGCTTTTGCAATTTCTACTTGGAATAATTCTCCATTTGCCATAGTGATATCCAAGAATTTCTCACCATGCAGAATTAAACCTGTTCGAACTTCTTCAATATATGCAGCAAGCAATGCCATTGCAGTAAGAGCTGCAGAACCGATAGCAAAACCTTTTCCTGTGGCAGCTGTTGTATTTCCCACACTATCAAGAGCATCTGTTCGTTTTCTTACTTCTTCAGGCAAATGGCACATCTCAGCATTTCCGCCAGCATTATCTGCGATTGGTCCAAAAGCATCCATTGCCAAAGTAACTCCTAAAGTTGCCAACATTCCCACAGCACCAAAACCAATACCATAAAGTCCTAATTCCGGATGTGCAAAACCATGATTTGCACTAAATGCAGCTAAAATTGCAATTCCGATAATAATTACAGGTGCAGCAGTAGATTGCATTCCCACAGCTAAACCATCTATAATTACAGTAGCAGGTCCAAATGAACCTTGTTTAGCGATTCCTCGAGTTGGTTTATATGCATCACTTGTAGCCCGTTCGGTGAAATAGCCGATTAAAATACCTGCCGTTAAACCAATTACAATAGATAAAAATACTCCGAAATAAATATTAGCCGGCAGCATAAGTTTTGTAACAAAGAAAGCTGCAACAGCAATTAGTGCTGAGCTAATATAAACACCTTTATTAAGAGCAAACATCAATTCCTTTATGCCTGCATCTTCTTTTGTGGAAACAAGATAAATCCCTAATATTGAAAGAAATGCACCAATTCCTGCCAAAACCATTGGAGCTGTTACAAAATTAATTGCATATTCACTGTCAACTCCAAAAATCTGAGTGACAGCAGCCATTCCTAGTGCTGCAGTTGCTAAGATCGAGCCTGCATAGCTTTCATATAAATCTGCTCCCATACCGGCAACATCACCAACATTATCACCAACGTTATCTGCAATTGTAGCTGGATTTCTAGGATCATCTTCAGGAATTCCTGCTTCAACTTTCCCTACCAAATCAGCTCCAACATCAGCAGCCTTTGTATAAATACCACCACCTAAACGAGCAAATAATGCTTGAGTAGAAGCACCCATTCCAAAACTAAGCATAATCACAGTAATAGTTTGTAAAGTCATCTCAGGATGAGTTTGACTCCACCATCTAAGACCATAAAACCAAGCTGAAATATCTATTAAAGCTAAACCTACAACAACCAATCCCATCACACCACCAGCACGAAAAGCAACTTTCAAACCTTTATTAAGGCTTACTGAAGCTCCTTGAGCTGTACGATTTGAAGCAAGAGTAGCAGTGTTCATTCCAATAAAACCTGCAAGTCCACTAAAGAAACCTCCGGATATAAATGCCCATGGAATGAGTGGATGGAGAACATGAAGTCCCCAAGCCATAATATTAAAAACTATAAAAGCAAAAATAAAAAATATAATAACCCCACGATATTGCTGCCTAAGATAAGCAAAAGCTCCTTCGCGAACATATTGAGCAATTTTTATCATTTGCTCATTCCCCGCCGGCTCTTTCTTCACTCCTTTGAATAAGATGTAAGCAAAAATCAACGCTAATACAGCACCAATAGGTGTTATATACCAATAAATAGGAACCATAAAACCTCCAAATATTTTTTTTGTGTATCTATGTATCTCACAAAAGTTATTAGCTTCTGTCTGCTTTCAATACCTCTAAGAATGCTTCTTGCGGAACTTGCACAGAACCGATCTCCTTCATTCTCTTCTTACCTTGCTTTTGTTTTTCAAGCAATTTTCTTTTACGTGTGATATCACCACCATAACATTTGGCTGTAACATCTTTTCTCATGGCACTAATTGTGCTTCTTGCAATAATCGTAGATCCGATACTTGCTTGCAAAGCAATTTTATACAGATGTCTTGGAATTACTTCTTTTAGTTTTTCCACTACACCTTTCCCCCAGTTGTAAGCTTTTGATTCATGACACATAAAGCTCATTGCATCAACTTTATCACCATTTATCAAAATATCAACCTTCACAATCTTTGATCTTCTATAATCTTTAAATTGATAATCTAATGAAGCATAACCTCGACTAACAGATTTTAGTTTGTCATAAAAATCAAAAATAATCTCAATCAGTGGCATTTCATAATGAATGGATGCTCTTTTCTCATCGATATATTGCATGTCTTTTTGAATTCCACGTCGTTCTTGAACAATTTTCATTATATTGCCAATATATTCACTTGGAACAATTATCTCAACATCCATAAACGGTTCTTCGATATAATCGATATTGGCAGGATCGGGGAAATCTACCGGATTATAAATAACTTTTTTTGTTCCGCCTGATAAGAAGATATTAAATGTAACACTTGGAGTAGTTGTGATAATTGGTACATTAAATTCACGATACAAACGTTCTTTTACAATTTCCAAATGTAACATTCCCAAGAAACCGCAACGGAAACCAAAACCAAGAGCCATAGAGCCTTCAGGTTCAAAAACCAAAGCGGAATCGTTCAAACGCAATTTTTCCATAGCATCGCGTAAGTTTTCATAATCTTCACCATTGAGTGGAAAAATCCCGCTATAAACCATCGGTTTTACTTCTTGGAATCCGGGCAACGGTTCTTTACAACCATCTTTAGTTGTTGTAATAGTATCACCAACTCGTGCTTCTTGCACATCTTTTATATTGGCAATTATATATCCTACTTCGCCTGTTTCCAAACCTTTTTGCGGTTCTTGCTTTATTCCCAAATATCCAATTTCTTCAATAGAATATTTCTTATCATTAGAAAAGAACTTAATTTCTTCACCTTTTTTTAATGAACCATGAACCATTCTAACAAGTACAATCACACCACGATATTTATCATAATAGGAATCAAAAATTAAAGCTTGCGCAGGTTTTTCAGGATCTCCCTTAGGCGCAGGAATGTTTTTTATAATTCCTTGCAAAAGTTCTTCTACGCCGGTACCTACTTTAGCACTAACACGATAAATCATTTCATCCGGAATCCCGATATTTTCTTCAATATCATGAACTGTTCCTTCTACATCAGCTTTGGGTAAATCTATTTTATTTATCACAGGAATCACTTCCAATTCGTTTTCCATAGCCAAATACAGATTACTCATAGTTTGTGCTTCAATGCCTTGAGCAGCGTCAACCAAAAGTAAAGCACCATCGCACGAAGCTAAACTACGAGAAACTTCATAAGAAAAATCCACATGTCCGGGTGTATCAATCAAATTTAGCACATAGGTTTTCCCTTCAAAATCATATTCCATACGTATCGCATGAGACTTAATAGTAATCCCACGCTCCTTTTCCAAATCCATATCATCTAATATTTGCTCTGCTCTGGAATTTACATCTAAAACATTAGTGACTTCTAACAAACGGTCAGCCAATGTAGATTTACCATGATCAATATGAGCTATTATACAAAAGTTTCTTATTAATTCTTGATTTTTCAAAATTTCTCCTTTCTCGATTCTATAAAAAATAAAATTGTACGTTGTTTTTGTTCAAAACTTTTATAGAATTCGAATCAAAAAGTTAGTAAATTGCTTTAATGTCAATCAAATATTAAATATAAAACATATCTTTAATTTTATGCAGGTTGAAATTATAGATTTATGAATATTATCATTTTGGAAATAATTTTATCCATAACACATAACATCCTATTCATAAATCAGATAAAACAAAACGTTGCCTATCCTCATCAAAGAATCCTAATGATAGATCATTTAATTATCATTAATTTATCTGATTTATATATTTTATCATCACATAATATTTTAAAAAAATATATTCCGCTGCTTACATTTTTTCCTAAGAAATCTTTCCCATTCCAATGAAAATCTGTTATATTTTTTCGCTCGGAATAAATTTTTTGTCCTTTTAAATTAAAAATCTGTAACTCTGCTGTGTTTATGGAATGTGGCAAAGAAAAACTGATATTTACAACTTGTTTATCAATTTCTACAGGATTGGGAAAACATTGGAAATTTAATAATTCCAGATCATTATTATCGATTGAACTATTTCCATGAACAACAATTTCCTTTTCACTATTTGCTTCCAAATCAAATTTCAAATATACTATTTTCTTATTTTCCAATTCAATAATTTGTTCGATGTTAGAATTAGTTGCTGAAATATTCCCGCTATCGAATGGCATTTTTACTTTGATAAGACAATTATCAAAATCTGAATCAAATTGATTTTCAATATTGATTGTGACTGCAGAATTCATGCCTGAATTATCAGGAGAAAATGTTACATTAAGATTATCATTAGGCCAGGTTGCGTATTGAGTTTCTCTTGGAGAAAGCTCTCCATCAATTACATCTATCACTCGATAGGCACGAGTTTCGTCACAAACGCAATCAACGGCAAGATTATATGGCGGGTAATTAATAGAGCCGTCATTGCTATGGATATGTCCATAAAGCGCCATATCAATATCCATTTGCTCTAGGTTAATATTTTCAGAAAAATCATAATGATAAAAAATAATTCTATTTTCATAATCTGCTGAATTTGCTAATTCCATATCCAACCATTCGATTTGATTCGGGATAAAGCTCTGACTTCCATAGATATCATACATATAATAATCATAATTCAAATACGCTTCCATACCGATAAAATAATTATTGCCATAGGTAAAGGAATAATCCTGCGTTTTGGAAGGTGAATCTTCCTCTGCTAACCATTTCCATCCAAAAAAACGCCACCAATCTCGCCTGGCAGTTCCATCTTCAGGTGGCGTGCTAGACCATCCGCCCAAATCGTGATTTCCGGAAACCAGATAAACAGGAACCTCAAATTCAGTTAATAATCTTTGAGCTTTTGTATAATACCTTCCATTTTCAAAATCTTCCAATTCACCTTCATTTACAATATCGCCCGTAAATATCACAAATTCAGGATTTAGAATATTTATATCTTTAATAACTTGGCGGAAATCTTCTATTTCAGAACTATCATTCAATGCTAATTCAGGATCATCTCCCCAAAAATAATGTGTTGGAAGGTGCGTATCTGAAATATGAATAAAACTAAAATCATCAAGCTCTTGGGAAACAACTTGAACGGCATTCTTGCTTGTATCATCGATCGCACTATCGGCAGTAATATGCAAATCGAAAAGTTCATAAAAAATTGGAGCAGGGGCAATAGCAGAAAGAATATATCTTTTCAAAATTGGTTGATATTCTACTTGCTCAATATCCACCGCAATTTGATAATCTTTATAAACGAGCTCTGCTTGCCAATTTTCAACGTTTTCTTCAGCTGCACACCAAATCTCAAACTGTTCTCCGGGAGTAACAATTTCCGGAATATTCAAAATAGGTTTTTGAATTGTTGTAAGTGTATCGCCTATTCCCTCAACATCCATCACGACAATTATCTCACCTGCATCCTGATATGATATTTCTTGGTTATTGGCTATCGCTTCTTCAAATTCTATTCCGGCATTTCCACTATTAAGAACAGAAAATTCAATATTTAACAAACTTTCTGTTAATCCAAAATTAAAATCTTCCTCAGAAGCAATTACAAGATTTCCCGAATCAGACTGAATATCAATCAAATTTTCATCAATAAGATCTGAGTTACAATCAAGATAAGACAATATGCTTTCATCATAAGATAAAGAAATTGAAAAGCTATTGACTAAATAATTTGAAGTTAACACTGATAGATTTATCGGAACTGAGATTGGAGTTTGACTGTAATGATTTTGGTTTTCAACTGAGATTATTATTCCGCCATTTGTACTAGAAAAATCATTTATTGAGCGTGGATTAAGATAAAACTCACCCCAAGAATAACTATTAATTCCAATTATTGATGCAATTGGATAATCCTCGATTAAAGGGAATCCATACTCTTCCAAACTAAAAAAACCTGTTCCAATATTAGCGTTTGAGTTTTCATCATTAATTGTCCAACCGCCATATTGATCATATAAAGAATTAACTTCTATATTAGAAACTTTTACCAAAACACTCTCATAAGCTTCTTCTTCCACATCTGAACAATTTATTTCAATCGCTTCGGGAAGATTATTTCCCGATGATAAAGTTTCATAACTGCTAACATAAGATATTTCCGTAAATCCATAATATTCTACAACTTCACCTGTTATAACTATCTCATCTCCAATTTGCGGAGAATGATCGTCATCATAAACATATACACCGTTCCATGTTCCCCCGTCAGGATGAGAAATAAAATATCTTCCTTCAGAAAAATCTACACCGCTAACAATTCCACCTGTTTCTACTGTTTGCCCTAATAATAAAGATGGATAAGTGCCATCATCTCCCGGATTTTCTGTAAATTGAATATCATAAATTTCTACGAAAGCATTCAAAGATACGTAAAATATCATCGCTAAAAATATTATATTTTTTTTCATTCTGTCACCTACTTTTCTTTTTTTTATATGAAGATTGAAATTCTTTTCCGCTTCCAATATTGTCAAGCGATGAAAAGTTATTGGTTTTAATAATATAGGAAAATCATAATGCATAAATTTTTCGCTTATCAATATAAACAAAACCAATTATTCCTTTTCCCAAAATTTCTCTTTTAGGAAATAAAGTTATTCCCCTTAAACATTTATTCTTATCTTCCTATAAATTATACAGTTACCATTTCTTTAATAAATTATAACTTGACGCAAATAATAACTTTTTTAACTTACAGCGAAATTAGAAAAAATACACAACTAGCATAATAAGTTAGTTTCATAGGAGATTTATAATGATAGAAGTAATCCGAGAAGAGTGTATCGGTTGTAAACAATGTATAAAAGTTTGTGGTTTCGGTGCTATCACAATGGTGGACGGAATTGCAGAAATAGATACCGAGAAATGTACTTTGTGCGGTGCTTGCGTAAGCGCTTGCCCCGTTAATGCTATTTTTATAAGAAAACGTGGTCAAAAAGCTATAGATAAAAGTTTGTATAAAGACATTTGGGTTTTTGCTGAACAAAAAAATAATGAAATTGCTCCTGTTGTTTTTGAATTATTAGGCAAAGGGAAAGAATTAGCAGAAAAACGTGAATGTAAACTTACTGCTGTTTTATTGGGAAGTGATGTAAAACATTTGGCTAAGGAACTTATTGCTTTTGGTGCTGATGAAGTAATTATTGCCGATGATCCAAAGTTAAAGGATTTTATAGATACTACTTACGCAGAAGCATTCTATCAATTAGCAGATAAATATAAACCTGAAATTATATTATCAGGTGCTTCAGTTATGGGGAGATCTTTTATTCCTCGTGTAGCAATAAAATTACACACAGGACTTACTGCAGATTGTACAAGCTTAGAAATTGATGATAACAGCGGACAATTATTACAAACTCGCCCAGCTTTTGGTGGCAATATCATGGCAACAATCGAAACCCCTAACCATTTACCTCAGATGGCTACAGTTAGACACAAAGTGATGGATCCTCTTGAAAAAGATGATTCAAGATCCGGTAAAATTATTGAAGAGAATGTAGATTTATCTGCCGTTAAGGATGATTCTAAATTTTTGGAATTTGTTGCTGATGAGACGCAAACAATCAACCTTTCTGAAGCTAACTATGTTATCGGCGGAGGTAGAGGACTTAAGAGTAAAGAAAACTTCGCTCTTTTGGAAGAACTCGCTAAGCAATTAGATGCTGCCGTTGCTGCAAGTCGTGCAGCTGTTGATGCGGAATGGATTTCCTATCCTCATCAGGTTGGTCAAACCGGAAAAACAATCAAACCAACAGTTTATATCGCTTGCGGTATTTCCGGAGCTATCCAGCATTTAGCGGGTATGCAGTCGTCTGACTATATCATTGCAATTAATAAAGATGCAAATGCTCCGATTTTTAATGTAGCAGATTTAGGCTTAGTTGGTGATCTTTTTGAAGTTATCCCGGAATTGATAAAAAAATTAAAATAATCATAGAAAAATAATTGCAGTAGCTCTTTTTAGAGCTACTTTTTTTTTGAATTTTTTATTAGAAAGATTGATCGATCCCCGTTAGAATTGTAAATGTGAAAACATTTGCATCTTGACATTTTTTTTCTCAATTATCTTTTTAATTTCATTGATAAGTGTTGTGTTTTGGAATTTCAGACTTTTATTATGTTAGGTAAATTAATATGAGAATTAAATTTGGGAAAGTTGTTTATAATAGTGAATCATTTCACAATGATTCCGTTGTAGAGATAAAATCTAATTATTCAGAAAATATAGAGTTACCAAATAGTATTGCATATCCGCCACTAATCAATAGTCATGATCATCTGATAGGAAATTGGTATCCACTTGCGAAAGCAAATAATCCCTACGACACTGTGGATAAATGGGTAGATGAAATGCAATTTACCCCCTCTTTTTTGGAAAGAAACAAAATATGGAAGGGTAATGGGAAATTTGAATTATTAGACAAACGTGCAGAATTAATCACTTTATTAGGGGCATATAAGAATCTGTTTTCAGGAGTTCACATAGTTCAAGATCATATTAGCTATCAAAAACCCGAATATTATACAAAATTCCCAATTCAAGTAATTGAAAAATATAAGCAATGCCATTCGATGTCTATGGGCAATTGGTGGGGTGGCAAATCCGCTTCGGAAGAATATTTGGATACAGAAGGCAAGATGCCGTTTATCATCCATCTTGCGGAAGGAACAAATCCGGAAGCATATAAAAGTTTTGATAAATTCAAAGCTGCCGGTTTACTAAAACCAAATACTATGCTGATTCATGGGATCGCATTAACAAAAGAAAATATAAAAGAATGCGCAGAAGCAGGAACAAGTATTTGTTGGTGTCCAAAATCAAATATGTTCTTAATTGGTAAAACATTAGATTTGGAAACTTGCTTGGAATATGGCGTAAATATTACAATTGGCACAGATTCCACAATGTCAGGAAGTATAAATCTTTTGGAAGAAATAAAATTTGGAGCATCATTATTTCCTGATATTCCGGCAAACATCATTTTCAAAATGGCTACCGAG
>JAMOPB010000157.1 GCA_027064945.1 Candidatus Cloacimonadota bacterium | reverse complement strand
ATGTTGATCTTTCAAAAGCGCTAACCGTTACTTTCTATCATTTTTGGGAAAAGGCATTAACCTTAGAACAATTTATTGAGAAATCAAAAAAAATGATGTGATACGTGAAAAGGATAATGGATAATGGATAATGGATAATGGAAAATGTGAAATGTGAAAAGTGAAATGTGAGAAGTAACAAGTAACAAGTGAAATTGTAGAACAAGCTGCCAGCTTGTTTTTTTCCGTAACTTGGTAAGTTGCGCTACAATTAAACGCATAGCACCATCCGCTTTTTATACGTTGGGAGCTTTTCTTGTTTCGTCCTTTTGGCGGTTCAAAAGAATGAAAGAGATACTAAAAAGGATAATGGATAATGGATAATGTAAAATGGATAATGTGAAATGTGAAAAGGGAAAGAACCTCAAACTTCAAGTCACAAGCACTAAACCCTAAACCACTAACCAACTTTCACGGTAAAGAGACAATTTTATTTTTTTGTTTTATTTTTATCTTTTTCCATTTATCAGTTTTATAATTAATTTTGAATTTGTAGGGAGGTTCGGTATTTCCTAATCCAAAATGTTGTTGTAGTGATTGTTGATTGGAAGTACCCTTTCCACCTTGAATTTCCCGGATAAGTTTTTTATTTTTCCCCATAAATAAGATTTTTGTGCCAATGCCATCAATATGAGATTTACCTTTAATATTTAATGTTATCCAATTATTATCATTTTGCGTAATATTTCTGAAAAGTTGAACATCACCTCCGGCAATTAATATATCAACTGTTCCGTTATTATCAAAATCTGCACAGGCAGCTCCCCATCCATTAAGGTGACGAACTCCGGACAAATAGGAAATATCGGTGAAAGTTCCATCTTGATTATTGTGATATAAAACACTTGGATGATTTTCATAAACACAAGTAATTAAGAGATCTAAATAACCATCATTATCAAAATCCGCCCAACATGGCTCTGATTGTGTTTCATTGTATTTAATGCCGGAAAATTCTCGTTTATCAATAAAGCGTCCATTTTCATTTTCATATAATCTGGTTTTATTTGAAAAATCTATATAACGTGGATGAGCTAAATTGGCAGTTATCAAATCAAAATCACCATCACAATCATAATCACCCCATTCGCTTCCGATTGTATGTCCCCACCAATTGTCAGTTTCTTCACCTGCTACACCATATTTAATGGCTTGATTGGAAAAATGTCCTTTTCCATCATTTATAAAAAAGAAATTTTCTTGAAGTCGGTAGTTAGAAACAAAAATATCAATATCTCCATCCAAGTCAAAATCACAAGCATTCACGCCTCTACCGGCTCGGGGAATATTATCTTTTGGTAAAAGACCAAAGCTATCTGCAACTTGTAGAAATGTACCATCTCCATTATTTTTCCAAACTTCATCCTCATTATTCTCATAATGCCCACTTTGATAATTTGCATAATATATATCCAAAAAATCATCTCCATCAAAATCTGCAATTCCCATTCCTTCAGTACTGATAGCATTATCTATAATTGAATCTGGTTGCTTTCTGAATGAAGAATCTTCTTGTAACCACAAAGTCTCCGGGTCTTTAGTAACAATATCCAATAAACCGTCATTGTTCATATCAGCCCAGATTGCTCCGTTTCCACGTAAAGTATCTCTCAATGCAGAATTTGTTACTTCAAGGAAATTCTTACCATTTTCATTATGGAATAATCTGGAACCATTTAACAAAAGATCATCAAAGCCGTCATTATCATAATCGCCCCAAGCAACTCGTCCCGCATTCACTTTGGATAATCCCATTTCATTTGTAACATCTTTGAAGATCGGTCCATTATAATTTTTTTTATTTCTCACAAAATCCATAATTTCTGAATCTTTTAATTTCTTAGGTTCCAGTAACTTGTGTAAAAGGGAGTCTGCTTCAGGAATATATCTATTTCTGGAATCTCCTTCTATCAATGCATTTATGCAAGCATCAATTGCTTTATCATTTTCTCCCAAAGCTTGTAATCCCTTTGCTTTTTGATAATAACAACCGATATAGGTTGCTTCATCGTTTACACCTAATTTCTTGGCTGATAATTCTTCATCTATTAACTTGATTGCTTCTTTATTTGCATTTCGTTCTAATAACATCTTTGCCAGCATTTCAGTACATTTCTTTGATGCTGCTCGATGTTCTAAAAGCCATTGTTCTTTTGGATAAAATTCCGGTTTCCAATCAGATTTTGCCAATTCCAAAGCAGTTTGTAAATATGATTCTAAAACGGAATTATCTTCATTGGAATATTTTGCTGAAAGATAATAACTTTGATAATCTTTTGGAAAATCTTTTCGGTAAGAACTTAACATTGTTATCAATGAATCTTCAGAATTTGTTGATTTCAAATTATATATTTGATATTGATAGATTATTCTCTTAAAGGAAGTTGCAGGATATTTAAGCAGTAGTGAATCAAGTAGAGGGATTTGTTTTTTTTCATCTCTCCAAATAGGATATAATTGATCATAAAATTCATTTTGAGCAAGTTCCCAAGTTTTTTCTGAAGATGGGAATTTTTTAATAATTACATTATTAATTTCCTCAGTATGTAAAGAATCCACTTTTCTGATTTCAATTAATTCATCATAAGATAAATTATCATAATTGTTTGCACTTAAAACAGCTAAAATACTTAAGAATAAAATAACAGTTATTTGTTTCATTATCTCTCCTAAAAAAAATTACATGATGCTACTTGGAGCAATTTGGAAAATAGTGTCAAGGTAGTGTGGTATCTATTATTTTTTTTGGGGGGATTTGAAGCAAAAAAAAAGACCTCATAAAAATGAGGTCTTTTTAAAA
>JAMOPB010000156.1 GCA_027064945.1 Candidatus Cloacimonadota bacterium | reverse complement strand
TGATGGTGACATCATTATTCCAAATGAAAGTTCTTTAGCGATTGAACCGGGAGTAGATGTTATCTTTAACGGCTTTTACAATCTTACTATTTATGGCGTGATTAACGCTATTGGTAATGAAACGGAGTATATCAATTTCACAGTTGCAGATACTACAAATTGGAACAATTTCGAAGCAGATGAAGGTAAATGGAATGGAATAACAATGATTGGAAACGGGGGAGACCAAGAGATTTCCAATTTTGATTTTTGTACATTTAGCTATTCCAAAGCAGAAGCAGGTGGAGCAGTGAGAACAAATTTTAAAAATGTTTCTTTTCAAAATAGTACATTTTATAGAAATTTTTCTAATTATGATGGTGGAGCAATTTATACAGATGGTTATGCAACTCTTCGCAATCTAATAATTTATGAAAATTATGCAAATGAAGGCTCCGGGATCTATTTATTAGGCGGTTTGCTGGAAAATTGTAAGATAGTAAATAATATTTCTGCATCAGCAAGCGGATGTGCAATTTATGCTGTTGAATCGATGATTATTGGCTGTTTAATAGCTAATAACAATAGTCTTGGACTTTATTATTACGGTGATGTTCCCACTTATGGAATTCTAAATAATACATTTGCCAATAATCTTGGAAGAGATGTTCATATCTATGCACCTTATATGCCAACCGGTAGATATGCTCAAATTGAAAATAATATTTTCTGCTCTTCATTTAATGATCCGATTATTTTGGAATGCGCATATCATTCAATTTCGAATAATATCTTTTCAGGAAATGTGCAAGCAGGATTGGATAATAGCAATTTGGCTATGGATGAGATTTTTATAGAACCTACTAGCGGGAATGGACCGGATTTTAATGCCTTGGAAGCAAATTGGAATTTAATCAATCCGTCTTTAGCTATAGATTATGGTGATATGGATGGGGTAGATTATTTTCCTGAATTTGATATTGCCGGGAATACAAGAATTTTCGGTGAATCAATTGATATTGGAGCTTATGAATTGCAAATACCTATGGAACCAAGTGCTTTGATCAGCGTTAATCAGCAACACTTAGATTTTGATATCGCAACTGTAAATACTGAAAGTGAAATAAAAAGTTTTAGCATTAGTAATTTTGGATCATCAGATTTGATTATCAGCTCGATAATTGCTAGTTCGATTTTCAAAATCCGTTTGAATGATGAATTTGTGGAAGAACTTGAAAATATTACAATATCACCCGAAAACTCGATTTTTTTAGATGTAGTAATGATCCCCACATCTGCTGTGTTTTTTTCCGAGAACATCATTATTCATTCAAATGATTTTCTTAATCCGGAAGTGGAAGTTCATTGTTTTGGAAGCGGAACAAATGCGTTGGTTATTACGGAAAATATTATGGAAGATACAGTTTGGGATTATCCTGTTATAAAAATATTAAATTCCATTTTACTTGATGATGGAGTTTCTTTGACCATTGAAGCCGGTACTAAAGTTGAGCTTGATGAAGATGTATCTGTTTTTGTTCATGGTAATCTATATATTTTTGGAGAAGAAGATAATTACGTTCGAATTTGTTCGAGATATAATTCAAATAATAGAAGAGGAAGATCGTTTAATATAGCATTTTTGGAAGAAAATAATTATCATGCTTTCATTTATTATTGTAAATTCCAAAATTTAGAACCCTTTGCGGGAGCAATAACTACAAATTTTGCTAATATTGAGATTGAAAATTCTATTTTTGAAAATAATATTTCAGGTGATATGCAATATTATCCCGGAGTGAATGGAAGAGGTGCTGCGCTTTATTTTAGAAATTCTAATGCTAAAATTACCAATTGTCTTTTTTATTCAAACAACTGCTTAGATGTAAGTTTTGAAGATTCTCCGCCTAGTGGTGGAGCTATATATTTTCTTAATGATGAGAACCAATATGATTTCGAAATTATTGGATCTGTTTTTCACAATAATAATGCTTCGTTAGGAAAATCTATCTATTGCAAAAATAATTCTTTATCGGTAGTAAACTGTACTTTTGATGAGGTAATGAAACCTATTTATCTTGTTGATTCAAATTTTAATCTGATAAATTCAATTATTTATAATGATATATCAATGGAAGCTGAAAACTCCGATTTGATGCTTTCCTATAACGATATTATGAATGGGGAAGAGAGTATTATTTTAGATCTAGAAAGCTCACTTGATTGGCATGAAACCAATATTTCAGAAGATCCGCTTTGGGTGGATGCTTCAAATAAAAATTATATGCTTTCGAATGATTCATCTTGTATTGATGCAGGAACTTTGCAGATAGATGAGATAAATTTACCGGAATTCGATGTTTTGGGAAATCTTCGGATCTATAACGAGCAGATTGATATAGGCGCTTTGGAATGGCCGGGAACAGATTTTTCAGAAGAAGATACAATTCCGCTTACAGCGAAAATTTCTAATTATCCAAATCCTTTTAATCCTACAACAACAATCAACTTTTCTATTCCAAGTGAAGAGCGATATGTTCTGAAAATTTATAATTCAAAAGGGCAATTAGTCAAAAATCTATTTGATTCAAAGCTTTCTGCCGGTACACATTCAATAATTTGGAATGGTAAAAATAATAAAGATCAGTTGGTGGGCTCAGGGGTCTATTTTTATAAATTATCAGATGGTGAGGAAACTGTTGCAGTGAAGAAAATGTTGTTGGTAAAATAATTATTCCAAAGCTAATGAAAAAAAAGGCTGCCTAATGGCAGCCTAAAGTTTGAAAAAAAATCAAGGTTTATTCGCAATCACAATCTTCATCTTCGCAATCGCAATCTTTTTTTGCTTTAATTGCTTCTTTTGCTCCTTCGCGA
>JAMOPB010000155.1 GCA_027064945.1 Candidatus Cloacimonadota bacterium | reverse complement strand
TGCAATAAAAATTGATAGAAGAGATATTTATATTACAAATGTAGTTAAATGCCGACCTCCGGGAAATAGAGATCCATATCCTGAAGAAGTGCAGGCATGTAGCCATATTTTACAAGAACAAATAAATATAATCCAACCTAAATTGCTATTGGTTTTAGGAAAGGTCGCAGCTGAAACTCTTCTTAAACAAAGTCAATCTTTGGGAAATTACCGAAAGATGGAAAATTATTACCAAGGTATTAGGACTTTTGTTACATATCATCCAGCTGCATTGTTGCGTCATCAGGAGTGGAAAAAACCTACTTGGATCGATTTGCAAAATTTACAAAAAGAATATGAAAGAATCTTATAATTATTTAGATAAATATAAAGGAAATTATTGATGGTAAAAAGAATAGAAAAACAATTACCAAACGATATTAATGCCGAAGCTGCTGTACTTTCTGCTATGATGGCAGATAATCAAGTAGTTCCTCAAGCTATTGAAAGCTTAGAAGAAATACATTTTTATCGCTCAGCTCATAAAGCTATTTTTAAAGTTATGCTGAGCCTTTTTAATGATAACGTGGAAATTGATATTATTACAATTATTGATAGATTAAAACAAAATAATTTATTAGAAAAAGTTGGCGGAATTAATTTTATAAATGAACTCTCCGATGTGGTTTTAAGTGGTGCAAATATAGATCACCACATAAAAATTGTTTTGGAAAAAGCTTTCTTACGCCAACTTATTACAGCTTCCAATAAAATAATAGAAGATTGTTATCGAGACGAACAACCTGTTAGTGATATTATCGATAATGCCGAACAAGCAATTTTTAAGATTGCTGAACGTCCTAATAAGAAAAGTTTTATCGGAGTTGATAAACTTATTCCCGGAACTATTCAAAATATAGAGGAGACAGCTTCCGCTAAGAAAAGTATTCTTGGTGTTCCAACCGGATTTATAGATTTAGATAGATTTATCGGTGGATTTCGCCCTGGTCAATTGATAATCTTAGCTGCCAGACCTGCAATGGGTAAAACCTCTTTTGCCTTGAATATAATTTCAAATGCTGCAATTCAAAGCGATATGAAAGTGGGTATCTTCACAATGGAGATGGAAGCAGATGAATTATTGATGAGAATGCTTAGCGCTGCTTCCGAAGTGAATATGGAAAATATCCTTAAAGGCTATGGAATGGATGAGAAAAAAATTATGCGAATTGCCGGTGCTGCAGAAGTTCTTTCTGAAAAATCTATCTATATTGATGATTCAGGATCAAATAATATTTTGGATATTCGAGCAAAAACTCGACGTTTAAAAGCCGAATTAAAAGGATTGGATCTTTTGGTGATTGACTATTTGCAATTGATGAATGGTCGAGGAAAAGGAGAAAACCGCCAACAAGAAATTTCAGAAATTTCCAGATCTCTCAAATTGTTGGCAAAAGAATTGGAAATTCCAATTATCGCTCTATCCCAGTTAAATCGTGGAGTTGAATCGCGTGATGATAAACGACCAAAATTATCTGATTTGCGTGAATCTGGAGCGATTGAGCAGGATGCCGATTTGGTTATGTTTATTTATCGTGATGAAGTTTATTATGAAGAAACAGAGCATCCGGGTAAAGCTGAAATAATAATTGGAAAAAATCGTCATGGTGCAATTGGGAAAGTTGAGTTATTCTTCCAAAAAGAATGTACTGCATTCCGTGATTTAGCATTTGATTAATTCTAAAAGAAATGAACTATTTTATTACGACAATCGGGCAATATGTAATTTTTAATTTTTATGTAATTACTCAATTTCCCGATATTTTCAAACGTATGCCTCTTATAGTTAAGCAAATGAAAAGAGTCGGCTACGATTCTTTATTTCTAATCAGCATCACATCTGCATTTACAGGATTTGTAACCAGTCTGCAAGCAAGTTATCAAACAAGTGGCTATATACCGGAAAGTTTGATTGGTGTTTTGGTGGGAAAAGCAACAATGATCGAGTTAGCACCGGTTCTTACCGGTTTGGTTTTAACAGGTAAAATTGGAGCATCAATAGCGGCAGAAATTGGAACAATGAAAGTAAATGAAGAACTTGATGCCTTGAAATCACTGGCTATAAATCCATTTAGTTTTGTACATTTACCTAGAATTATAGCTAGTAGTTTGATGGTTCCGTTATTAGAAATTTATGCAATTATTGTCGGAATTTTTTCAGCATATACGCTTTCAATTTTCAAATATGGGATTAATGGTTACACATTTTTTGCTAATATGCGTAGTTTTTTTAATCCTTCAGATCTATGGGGTGGAGTTATTAAAGCGTTTTTCTTCGGATTAATAATTTCTACAATCGGTTGTTTTGTGGGAAGTAAAACACGAGATGGAGCTGAAGGTGTGGGAAGAGCTGCCACTTTAACAGTTGTGTATTCTTCTATTCTGATATTGGTTATGGATTTTGCTGTTGCTGCTGTTTTGTTTGGGAAAATGTAATGAAACGGAAATTATTTTTTTTACTTCTTATTATTATCTCTTTATCTGCTTGTAAGAAAGGAAAATCCAAAGTTACAGAAAATCCTAAACTGCTGATTTATGCTACAGAGAACAAATCGAGCGAATTGTTTTGGCAAAATTATTCCCAGCAATTTACAGACCTATTTGATTGTGATATTGAATGGAAAATTTTTACTGAACCGGAAGCTTTGTATTCTGATCTTAAATCCAAAACAGATAGTTTGAATTGTGAAGTTGATTTGGTTCTTGGTTTGGATAATTTAACAATTAAACAAGCTAATTTAGATAGCATTTTTACTTCTGTGAAATTAAGTAATGAAGTTAAATTACTTAGGGATTTTGAAATATATGAAGAGCATTTTG
>JAMOPB010000154.1 GCA_027064945.1 Candidatus Cloacimonadota bacterium | reverse complement strand
CAATTCGACAACATAGTTTATCTCATCATCGCCCAATTTATAATTTATAGTATCTTTGAAAGTGAAACTCCAATCGCGTCTGTTGTTTTTCTTTTCCGGTAAAGCTTTCATCAACACAAGTTCTTCGCTATTAACATTATATAGATTTTTCATAAAATCTTTAGCAACTTGCAAAGCTTGTGCATCTTCTAAAAAATCTCCCGGAATCTCTTCGTGATAGTTGTGAGAATAGAAAAGCATCTCGCCGTTTTTAGCAAATCTTAGTTTAAATTCTTCTGCTCGTTCTTGCAAATCTCCATCAAATTTCACAACTCTTGTCTGTAAAATATTCATCGGAATAAAATCATCTGCTAACTGATTAAATTTTTCTTTTCCCAATCTCTGCCAATATAAATCATAAGTTGGAACATTGGATATTTGAGTATCGACAAGAATCTCAAATTCATCGATATCTTCAATATTTTGGGATTTCAAAAAATCTTTTGTTAATTCAATTGCATCTTGTTGATCAATTTCCAACTTTTTACCGTCAAACGGAGAATGGAAAAGCAGGATGGAAAATATTATTCCAACAATTCCTAAAATATAAACTGCCTTTGAATTTAATTTCTTATCATTTTTAATTTGAGAATTTTCAATAATTCCCACTGTGGATTTTGGTTTCCAACTATGATTTCTTGCTTCTTCAGGTATTTCTACAAATTTCTTATCTTTTAAAAAACGGAATAAAATAATTAAGAAGGGGATAGATAGAGATAGGATAAAGAGAATTTTATTTCCTAACATCTCTTTAGGTTGAACAGACCAAATTGGCAAAGACATCAATACAGCATCAAAGACAAAGTGAATATAAATACCTGTAAGCAAGCCAAATCTTAGGTAAGCAACAGCAAACATTATTGATGGAATAATAAGTTCAATTACTCTTGCATAAGAAGGTTGCGCCGGATAATTTGCATGCCCCATTCCAAAAATGATAATCTGCAAAATCATTCCAATCCAGAAAAACAATTTTTCTTTATTTAATTTTCTACCAATTAAAATGGCACCCGCTAAAGGAACAGCCCGAAATAAGCATTCTTCCCAAAAACCGGCGTGTAAAGCTCTTGAAATAGCACTAAGCCAAGGAAATGGTGTGGCAAGTGTGTTTGGATCTATGCTTAATGATGAAGAATTCCACCATCCAAAATATTTAGTTGTAATTGAATAAAAAACAAGAATGTAAGTAAGTGCCAAAGGAACCCATAAATATGCTCCTAATGTGTTACCTAAAATCTCTTTTGAATTTGCAACTCCACCACTCCAAGTTTTCCATAGTTGTGTTTTTTTGCCGAATGCTTTTCGTGTAAGGCTTTCACCTACCATAAATGAAATCGAAAGAAGTATTACATTGCTCACAAATCCACTAATTGAATTTGCTACATTAGAAAGAATATGTTCAGCCACAGATGAAGTAGTTTGATAATTAATCCAAGAAAGAGATAGATAATTGAAGCTTGCGATAAATTCTAAGGAAGCTACAAAAATTGCCCAAAACAGAGCTTTTTTCCAAAGCAACCACCTGTTTTTTATAAGAAATAAAGAGCCAAATATAATTCCGAAAATCCCATAAAAAATAATCATAAAAATGCTACCGATTCCGGCAATTGTGTTATTAGCAGAACGCATCTCTCTATAGCGTCTGGAAAAAGCTTCCGGAGTTTTCAAATGATGAGTAAGTTCGGAAAATTTATCACCTGTAACTTTTAGATTTAAACGAAATTCAGCTTCATTTATCTTTTGATCATTCCGCACGAACACAAAAGAATAATCTTGTCGCCCGTTTGGATTTGTAATCATTTTCTTATCATTTATATCATATTTTGAAAAATCAATTCCCCAATCTTTCTCAGCTTCTGATTTTGCCAGAAGCAAAGCTTCATCCATACTAATATTAGGTAACTCGTAATCCTCGGGATAATTTACTTTGAAACCATAAGGCTCACCTGTAGGCTTGAAATAAACAAAACTATCCAATAACTCGCCCGGCTTATAGTTTCTAACCTTCCAAAAATAATATGAGAAAAAATCACTTTTCAGAAGCTCATTAAAAGCGGATTTGCCACCGCCTTCCAATTCGATATAGGTTTGTCCGCCATCTTCTGAAAAAACTGCTACTTGCCTAAAATCTTCTGTTCCCCAACCAAATTTTTGTGCCAAATTATCTGTCTCGTTTAATGCATCTTCCCTGTTCATTGTGATATCTATACTGATAAATGACATTACTTGCGGAAATTTATGTGCTACATAAAATATCGCTGAAACAGATATTATAAAAAATACTACCCAAAACCACAATTTCTTAAACATTAATCCTCCAAATATAAAACTTTATCTATAAATTCGCTCCAACTATATTTACTATATTCTTTACGGATTTCTTGCGAAACCTTAATTTTATCCAAATCAAAAAAATCAATAATTCCTTGGGCAATATCTTCAGGATCTGTAGATTTTGTTACAATTCCGGTTTTTTTATCTAAAATAATCTCAGGTAATCCGCCAACAGGAGTGCAAACAACTCCTAAATCAAATGAATAAGCAATCTGAGCTACACCGCTTTGAGTAGCAGATTTATAGGGAAGAACTAAAACATCTGCCACCTTAAAATACTTTTCAATCTCTTCATTAGGAACAAATTCCCGCACAAATGTTATCTCATTTTCCAAGTTTGTATTCTTGATCAGATCCAAATAAACGGAATCATCCCCATAAATTTCCCCGACAATCAGCAAATGCGCATCATTTAATTTCTGTTTCACCTTTGGGAATGCTTTTATCAATAAATCCAATCCTTTATAAGCTTTGATATATCCAAAGAA
>JAMOPB010000153.1 GCA_027064945.1 Candidatus Cloacimonadota bacterium | reverse complement strand
ATTTTCTTCCAATAAAGAAAGCTCTCCCAATCCTTGCCAAGGAATGGAAAAACGTTGCAAATTTTCCGATGATAAAGAATCAATAATTATCATATAATTGGAATTAGGCAAAATTGCCATACGCGATAATTTCGTCTCCTGATAAGTTGTATTTGCTTGTGCGGAAGAAATATTCTCTCCCCGATATTCATGCGATACAGAGATATAACTATCATCACCCCAAATGGGATTTTGATCAGGTCCAAAACCATTTACCAAAGGAATATTATTCGCTTCAGGCGAAATAAACCAATCTCTATTCTTATCATTTACGCCATCAAATCCATAACCGCTATCAATGAGCATTGGCTTTCCATAAGCATAAAATGTAAATTCAAGCGGATCAATATGATCGTGCTTAGTAAAAGTTTTTTCTTTCTCCGCCAACAGAAGAGATTCTATCTCATTATTTTGGAAAATATATTGTCCACCATTAGGATAGAATTTTGTTTTGTTGCAATATCTTACAGGTTTTATTTTTGAATCAAATATGAACAAAGCATCTACTAATCGAGAATCTGAGGTAGCATAATTCTCAGGAGTTCGATAGAATTTTTCTGCAAAATATTCACTATAATCAGAATCACCTACCATCAGTGGAAGATAAAAATATCTATCAGGCATTGCATCATCCCACATTGGAACACTACCATCAGAATATTCGATATCCAATAGCCATTCCGAGAATTTTCTTATTCTATCTAACCGATGCAAATTAATTCCGGTTGCATTTTGATAATAGAAAGCAAATTGGAAAAAACGAGATGCAACAAATTGAGCATAATAAGCACCTTCGGTATAAGATCCGTCAGATAAAATCTGTCCCAAGCCTTTCCCCAATTCATCCAAAGCTTTATCAAGCCATATTTCCGCTCTTGGATTATCTAACACCAGACAAGCGGTTGCAACTCCGCAAGCTATATCAATCACGTGATTATTTTTGGGAATTCCTAAGCCGATAGCCAAATCAACACTTTCTAATGAAGTTGGAATATGATCAAAATATTGATAGATCTGCTCTATTTGAGCACTCAACAATTTTTCAATTTGGATTTTTTCTGCTTCTGAAAAGTAATTATAAAGAATATCATATGCCACAGCATAATTTCTTAACGCTTCAGCAGCTTGCATCCAATCTCCCCAACCTTGATTATGATACCCACCTTCAGCTGAAATTGGTGGTTCAGTTGGAGCTATACTAAGCAATGCCTGCTTTGCCTTGTTTAAATAAATTTCTGAAGGATTTAAATAATAAGCAACAGCTGAATATTTGGCAATTTCGCTCCTGGTTTCTTCCGAAATAAATGTAGAGTTTGGAGCATTTTGATTTAACTGAGCTCTAAATATAATTGTATCCGCCCAATTTTTATAAGGAAAAAATCTTTTTTTTATTTGGATGGAATTGTTGATATCCAATATTCTTGGATGATTATTTTGGTAGTTATGATATGGTTTGGGAATGTATAATTTATCTTCGATAAGAAATTCACGCAGTGGAACCTCTTTGTAATTTGCCTGAGCAAAACCACTTAGAAAATTGCGTGGAATTTCCTGCCAAAGAGCTAAATCATCAGCAAACAAATTACACGCAATAATCGAACAGCATACTGCAAAAAGCTGTTTAAACTTCATTTTTACAGATCGAAATCTATCTGCCGCCAAGCTTCATAAAGCACTATTCCCACGCTATTTGCCAGATTGATAGAACGAATATTATCACTCATTGGAATAGTGATATTTTGTGATCTATATTTGTGTAATATTTCTTCAGGAATGCCTCTTGATTCCGGACCAAACATAAAAATATCTCCTCGTTGATATTTTACATCAGTAAATTTTCTATCAGTTTTAGTAGTGCAATAAAAGATCTTATTATCGGGAAATTTGGCTAAAAAATCATCAAAAGAATCATGCAAAGTAATATCCAATTTAGGCCAATAATCTAAACCTGCGCGCTTTACTAATTTATCTGTAAGCATAAATCTCATTGGTTTTATTATGTGCAATTCAGCATTGCTTCCTACGCATAATCTTCCAATATTTCCTGTATTTGCCGGCATTTCCGGTTGATATAAACAAATTCTAAATGTAGGATTTTTCATTTAACTAATTTCTCCCATCTTTTTTTCCAATATGGTAATTGCTTTATTAATTGAGCATTTGAATAAGGTAATTTGTATGTTTTATAATTTTTAGGCATTTCCAAATTAAGTTTAATATTTTTATTAGTTGGAAATAACTTTTTATGTTCAAAAATATTTATTTGGAATTCATCAGAAATAACATAGTTCAAAAAATTCTCAGCTAATTCAGGATGTTTCGAGTTTTCTAAAACCGCTCCGTATTCGATATATTCAGTAGTTCCTTCAATAGGAATAAAACTGCCATAACTATTTTCATTTAATTCATTTAGATAATTTTCCATACTAATAGGAGCAATCAAAATCGAGCCCATTTCTGCTAAAAATTTATCTACCGCTAAATCAAATGAATCCGGTGTCTCGTAAATATTATCTTTTAAACTTCGCCAAAAATGTCCATAAGCATTTCTGCCAAATGCTTCCACTGTGAACACAAGGTAATTTGCACCGATAGAAGTATCTTTTGGATTTGGCACAATTATTCGATTATAATACATTCCGTCTTGCAATTCTCCAAAGGTCTTTGGATATTCGGAATGAATTTTTACATTGTAAATGAAACCAATAGGAGAATATGCAAATGGCACAAAATGCTCTTCATATATTTCAAAATCCCTAAGTAATTTAACTTCATTACTTAATTTCACAGAGGTAAAAATGCTATCTAAATTAGCTTGCTTAA
>JAMOPB010000152.1 GCA_027064945.1 Candidatus Cloacimonadota bacterium | reverse complement strand
CAAATAATTTTTGATATATGTACCACTAAAATCATTGCTGTTTTCTTCACCTTCAAAAACTAAGATTCCACCTGCGTTTACCAATAGATCAAATTGAAACTCACTATCAGAGACAATTTCATTTTCTGATGAAACACTGATATTCATAGGAACAGAGCGCGAAGTAATATTTTCATCAAAGTGAATGTCAAAAGCATTCTCTGCTACAATTAGCGTATCTGATGTAACTGAGCAAACTGCTGAATTATTAACAATTGTAACTAACGGATCATCACAACTTAATGTAAGATTTATCTCAAGCGGAGAAGAATGGAATGAATATATACTAAATTCTAAATCTAAAGAAACATTTTCATTCGGCTCGATAGCAAGATTATTATTCGAATCATAAATTGAAACAATGTTATTAAAATATATTTTTAAGTCTTCATTCCAATTTGCAGAGCCGGTAAGTGCAGAATATGCATCAATTCTGCCATATCCAAGCATATTTTCATAATTAGGATTAATTCCGTTAATATCTGTGGAACTAAAAAGTAATTGAGTTTTTATTTGTTCAGCATTCCAATCCGGATGATAAGATTTTATCATTGCTAAAAGGGATGCCGCAACCGGAGATGAATAGGAAGTTCCGGCACCATTGCTATCATAACCTCCTGAAGAATTTGTAGTTAGATTTGATGCTCCGGGAGCTGAGACATCAACTGCATAGTTATAGGTTGAAGAACCATATTTTTGATCTGCTAAATTTGTGTTTGCAACGGATATTACTTTATGATAAGATGCAGGATATAATTTTGTTTGATTATTAGAATTTCCGGCAGCAGCTACAACAATAGATCCAAGACTTTCCGCATAATCGATAATTTCTTGCAGTATTGCAGAATATCCATTTCCACCCCAGCTGGTGTTAATAACATCAGCTCCGTTTTCTGCCGCATATATAATTCCTTCGTAACCTTTGCTTATTGAGGATGAGCTTCCCGCCTTAATTGGAAGTAGTTTAGCATTCCAAGCTATAGATGCTACTCCAATAGAATTATTTGTTACTGAAGAAGCATAACCTGCTACTTTTGTCCCATGAGAACCATAAGACGGATTATTATCATTGCCATAAAAATCCCAGCCGATAAAATCATCGATATAACCGTTTCCGTCATCATCAATTCCATTTATATCATCAGGATCAAATGTTCCGTCTGCTAAGGCAACGATTCCATCTCCGTCAATATCTTCTCCTAAATTTTGGTAAATATTCCCATATAAATCTTCATGATTCCAAAGAACTCCTGTATCTACAATAGCAATTGTTGGAATGTAACCGTCCTCAGATTTATGAATATCCCAACAATTTTCCGAATTCAAATGACTAAGAAATTCTTGCTCAACAAAACGAGGGTCATTAGGACTTTCCAAAACATTATTTTTGGGTTCAGCTTCGATGATAAGAATTTCTTCAAAATCAGAAAGTCTTTGTATTATATCTTTTGGCAGTAAGTTAGTTTCAATTTCTAAACGATAAATTCTATGCAGAGGATGAGATTTATCTTTCGCAGAACGAATCAGCCTTGAGATATTTATTTTATTTGAATTCCTAAGAAAAGTATCGATCCCACTTATGCCAAAACTTGAATTCGATATTGGTAAATTTGATTTATCCGAAAATTTGAAAAGATAAGTTTGATGCGTCACTATATTTGAATTCTCAGAAAAAAGGCTATTACATAATACAATGATAAATAATAAAATCACTGTTTTTTTCATAATTCCTCCCACAAGTTAAAATATTAATTACCAATGTTTCTTTTTTCATATTTATAACATTTATTTTGTAGATGTATTATTCCTAAAATAATTGTTGTTATTGTAAAGTAATTTGATTTTAAAAAAAATAATGTGTGTACTTCTCTGAAATCATAAGCTGAAAAAGATAGACATAAATTCTCAATACAAAAGAAACAGCTAAGATTTAGAAGTTCACTCTAAAAAAAGATAATGCTTTGGATTTGCTTTTGGAATTTTATCAGTGCTTTTTGTGTAAATCAACGGCAAAATATTTTTAGAATTTTTAACAGTGTTTTTCCTTGTAAATCAGCGGCAAAGTACTTCGGATGAAAGAATAAAATTAAAAGTCGCATTTGTTTGTGTTCATGGTATTTGTCGAAGGATGGGCAAAATTTTTAGCTTCCGACTTGCTAGAAATATATTCAGGTGGGACAAAAAAGTATCCGGTAGTGAAGCCTAAAGCAATAGAATTGATGAGTTTCGCAAAACACGTGATATAATCAAACAAAAAGTTTTAGATCTTATTGATCAAATAAAATCCGGTAAGTTCAACTAAATGTCTTATCTGTTTTGATTTGACAAAAGAGCCGGAGTAAAATTTTTGAGATATAAAATAAATTTTAAATAGGAATATTATGAAAAAAAATTATAGATGTTTCGCACTGTTCTCCGGTGGATTAGATAGTATGTTGGCAGCAAAATTTATGAGCAGTTTGGGCTATGAAGTTCTGCCGATTTTTTTTGAAACACCTTTTTTCAAACCAACAAAAGCATTAAAAGCTGCAGAAATAATCGGAATGAAATTGATAGTTCATGATCTTACACCGGTTTATTTGCCAATGTTGGAAAATCCTAAATACGGATATGGCAAAAATATGAATCCTTGCATTGATTGTCATGGATTGATGTTCCGCACAGCGGGTGAATTAATGGAAAAATACAATGTTGATTTTCTTATCTCCGGTGAAGTTCTCGGTCAAAGACCAATGAGTCAGCGCAAAGACGCAATGAACTCGGTTGGAAAATTGAGTAATAAGAAAGATCTTCTTGTTCGTCCTCTTTCTCAAAAATTATTAGCCGATACTTTA
>JAMOPB010000151.1 GCA_027064945.1 Candidatus Cloacimonadota bacterium | reverse complement strand
GACAAACAGCAGACAATTATTGAAAAAACTAAAGAGATGGAAAAAGCCATTTTAGAGGCAGGCATTGACGACACCATTTTTGAAGGTGATTGGGGATGGGTAGAGTTGGGGGAAGAAAGAGTTACGAATGAGATACATCCAGGTTCAACTCCACCACGATCAGACAATGCATTTACTAAAAATAAAGAAATCCCTTTCATTAAAAGTGAATACGTCCAAAATGCTTACATTGATTTTTCAAAGATAGAAATTCACATAAAAACAAACCTTCGCGATAAATATAAAAGAAATTTGATAAGAAAAGGAGATGTTCTTTTTAATATAATTGGTGCATCTATTGGCAGAGTAGCAGTTTATAAGGAGAAGATAGAGGCAATTATAAATCAAAATATTTGCCTAATTAGAACTAATAAGAGTAAACTTTTACCCGAGTTTCTTATGTATTTTCTTTTATCAAGTAAAATGCAGTCACATTTTGAAGGTATCAAATTTGGTGGTGGACAGCCAGCACTGTCTGCGACTGCTGTAAAGCATTTCAAAATCCCCGTTCCACCACTTGAAAAACAAAAAGAAATAGTTGAGTTTTTAGATGTTCAATTTCAGGTACTTGAAAAAATCCGTGCACTGCGTGAAAACGCAGAAAAAACAATAAAATTAATCCTTGAAAAAGAGGTGTTTGGAAATGAATGAAAGCCATATCGTTTTAGTAATAGGTGCGGGTGTGGATAAAACTCCCGGGATAGATATGCCTTTAGCTGCCCAGCTTATTCCAGAACTTGCAAGGTTTTCCGAGGAAGAAGGTAAAGAAATTGAACAAACAATAAGAACATTTGTTCCAAGGTTTAAATTTTCGTTTGAAAAATTCATCAAGGAAGCAATAGAATCAATAACAAAATCTGATCAAACTCAAATGAAATATCTTGTAAGAAAACTGGAAGAACAAAAAGACCAGATGACCGATGATGAAAAGGATGGAAAATTGGCTGAATTGCTTATAAAATTATTCAGAAAAATTGAAACTATTCAAGAGGGTAGTAAGCTGGATGATGAAACTGTTGAACTGGTAAAAGAAGTTTTTGGAAAGGACATTATAACCGAAATAATGGATGAGTCTATAATAGAGCTTCCCAAACTCTCATTTTCAGATTCTTTCAAAGTCATAATGAAGAGAGTTTTAAAACAAAGCATGAAAGAACCAGAAAATCCAATATATAGGGTATTGGGTGCTCATTTTTTAGATATAGAAACTTTACTTGTTGAAACGTTTCTCGGTTTTTATAATGAAAAACCATCTGATATCAAAAAATACCTTTATATTTCTTGGATGATGTGGGCATATCTGAAAATGAAAGAAAATGAAGTTCTATCGAGAATTGATGAAAATAACATACCTTTCTATTCTACAATTCCAAAGCTCTTCAAAGTTATTTCTTTTAATTATACAACTTTTTTATCCAAGGTCCTGCCACCTGATAATTATTTATATTTTCATGGCTCTCTTAATAACTATCTCCGAATGGATCTTAGAGATTTATTGAACATTGAAAATGCAGACGAAATTAATGCGTTTTTAAAAGAAACTATAAAATCGAATATTGATTTTGATAAGAACAGATATGTAATACCGGGTATAATTCCACCGCTTAAGCTTAAGCCCGTATTATCAAATAAATTTATTGAGTTATGGTATAAAGCAAGTGAATGGATTAAGAATGCTGGCAAAATAATAGTCATTGGATATTCATTTAACTATGCTGACGAACATTTTAATGACATCATACGAGCAAATAGAGAGAAATCAATTTATATTATAGATCCATCAGCAAAAAGGTTAAGAGATAGACTTAGTAAAATATTTGGTTTCCGAGAGGATGACTTTACCGAAACAAGATTTCAAGGTAAAAAGGCATACCAATGCCATAATATCCGCATTATTGAGGCAAAAGCTCATGAAATTAACTTATCAGAAGGATTTTGAATGCACTCGTCTCAAATCTTAAAAGAGGCATTAACAAAGCTTACCAGAAAATTTCCTGAAGAATTTGAATTATCTATTGTTTTATTTTCAATTTCAGTTGAAAGGTTAATGAAACAACATCTATATGAAATTGATGCTGTACTGGTACTTGATAAAAACAATAACACCAAACACCTTGTAAAGTTTAGAAAACTTCAGAATAAAGTCCAAAATGAAAACTTCAAGCAGCAATTAAAATTATTTACGGAAAATAGAGAAAATTTCAAAACTATAATCTTTGATGATCTAATCAAAAGATATGATGTTTTTTTTGATTTGGATGACGATAGAAAAAATGCATTAAAGAGATTAGCCAATCTTCGTAACAATATTGTACATTATTTCCAATACTATATAGACGAAGTTGAAGAAGGACTTTTTATATTAAATGAAATTATTCCGTTTTTAAGAGAATTAATTGCAGAAATTTCAGATTCTGAAAAATACGATGATTTATTCAATGAAAAGATTATATATAAATTACAAAAATTAGAAGAAAAGTTAACAAAAATGAAAAACGACGAACTTCATCAAAAAATGAATGAAAGCAAAAGAAATTACCATGAAATGGCTCCTGGTGAGATAGAAGTGAAAAAACAGAGAAATATTAGAGATATGTATAAAGAAAGAGAAATATTAAAAGAGGGTTTACAATGTCCATCCTGCGGAAATTATACTTTTTATATACTGAAAGTTTTTTCTGAGGAATCGGAAAATGCAGGCGAGTTTATAATGAAAGCAATATGTTTAGTGTGCGGTTTAGAATTAACAAAAGAAGATATATTAACCATGAAAATTCTTTAACTCACCGTTGTTAAGTGAAATTTACAAAACACATCTTGACCCACGCATCGGTTATCT
>JAMOPB010000150.1 GCA_027064945.1 Candidatus Cloacimonadota bacterium | reverse complement strand
ACGAGAAGTTTTAGATAAATTAGTCGGCAAAACTTTCCTATTTACAGGAAGCTTGAAGAAATTTACCCGAAAAGAAGCGCAAGAATTAGTATTACAAAATGGTGGTAAAACTATTTCTGCCGTTAGTAAAAATCTCGATTATCTCGTTGCAGGTGAAAAAGCAGGTTCAAAATTGGAAAAGGCTAAGAAAATTCCCACAATTAAGATAATCACGGAAGAAGATTTCTTAGAAATGATAAAATAATAGGTTAATAAATGAAAATATTGGAAAAATATATATTAAAAGAAAATTTTAAACCTTTTGTAGTGTCGCTAATAGTGAGCACATTTGTAATGTTGCTCGATAAAATAATTGATCTTTTGAATATGATAATTGAAAAGAAATTGGATTTTATGACTATTGCCGGCATATTTGGTTTAAGTTTACCTTTTATCGTTGCATTAACTATTCCTATGGCAGTATTATTGGCTTCGATTATGTCTTTTGGACGTTTGTCCACAGATAACGAATTAGTAGCATTTAAATCTTGTGGAATAAATATTTACACTTTACTTAGACCAACGTTGATTGCTGCCTTATTTCTCTCTATGGGAATGGTGTATTTTAATAATGCAATTTTACCGGAAACTAATCATAAACTGAAGAATATGATGATTAAGGCAAGTACGCGTAGGCCTGCTACAGCTATTGTTCCCGGAAGTTTCAATTCGATGAAAAATTTCACAATTTATGCAAAAGAGAGAATTGATGATAAACTTTATGGAATAATGATTTATGATAGAAAGAATCGTAAATATCCTCAAACAATTTCTGCTGAATGGGGAGAAGTTTATTTTTCCAATAACGGGAATACATTGAAAGCTGTTTTGCATAATGGACAAGCACATGAACGTGATATAAAAGATCCCCAAAAATACACAATCACAAGTTTTGAAGAGTTCACTATAAATATTCCCGATTTAGGATATAAATTTTCTGAAGAAGAATCTGATTATCGAGGAGATCGAGAATTAAGCTCAAAAGCTATGTGGAATTTGGTTGATGAAAATCGTGAAAAAGAGATAGTTTTAGCAAAAGAAATTGAAAAATTAAAAACAGATCTCTCTAAAACCGAATCGGATAGTTTATCCCAAAAGAAAAAATCCCGTGAAGTGCGTGGTATGAAAAATAAACTAAATATTAAGAAAGATAAATTGGAACATGTAAAACATGATATAAATAAATATTTGGTAGAGATTCACAAAAAATCTGCATTAGCATTTGCTTGCTTTGTTTTTGTATTAATTGGAGCACCGGTAGGAATGATGACAAAAACTAGCGGAGTTGGTATGGCATTTTCCGTAAGTTCTGTTGTTTTTTTAATTTATTATGGAGCACTCACTTTCGGAGAAGAATTAGCAGATCGAGGAATTGTTGATCCATTCTGGGCAATGTGGGTTTCTAATTTTCTTTTTGGAATAATAGGAATTTATCTGATTGTAATTTCTGTAAAAGAAATGCGTGTTATCGATATACAAGCGGTTTTAAATAAAATTATGATAAAGTTGAGAATAAAAAAATGAGAATATTAGATAAATATATAATTCGAGAATATTTGAAAATATTCTTAGTGATAGCTTTTTCGTTTTCCGTTTTGTTTTTGATAGTAGATATTTCGGATCGACTTCCAAGACTATTAAATCGTGGTGCAAGTTGGCAAAATCTTACGCTATATTTTGTTTTAAGAATTCCGTATTTAATGGTATTATCTTCACCTGTAATGGTTTTGCTCTCAGGATTGTTTTTAATGAATAATCTTGCAAAACATTCAGAATCAGTAGCAATTCGAGCTGCAGGAATAAGTGTATTTCGTATGGTTTCTCCACTTTTGGTTTTCGGCTTAATTTTCAGTATTGGGATTTTGATATTTGGTGAATATGTTTTACCTTCAGCAGAATATCATAGGAAAGTTATTTATAAGGAAAGAATAAAAAACCAGAAAATTGAAGATAAAAAGGCTCGCAGTCATATTTATTATTTAGGTAAAGATAACAATCTCTATTATATTGGATATTTTGATGGTTATCGTGGACAATTATCAACAATTGATATAACAACATTTTTGCCCGAATCCGGAGAGATACGTAAGAAAGTAACAGCATCGAAAGCTGTTTGGGAAGACGATAAATGGGTTTTTAAAAATTGTTACATCAGAACTTTTGATGGCAATAGATTACAAAAAAGTGAATTTTATGAAGCGACTGAAATTGAAGAAGTGGATGTAACACCTATCGATTTTGTGAAAAGTGCAAAAGATCCGATGGCAATGAATTACTTCGAATTACGTGAATATATCGAAAGATTGAAGAAAGTAGGGGAAAAATATACTAAGGAATTGGTGGAATTAAATATAAAACTATCTTTCCCTTTTGCGAATTTGATAATTTTGTTATTTAGTATTCCGCTTGTAACAACTTCCTCACGTAGCAAAGGAAAAGGTCTGATTTTTGCATTGGGCTTATTTGTTTGTTTTTCCTATCTTTCAGCTTTAAGAATTTGTCAAAGTTTAGGATATAATGAAGTTCTTTCACCGGTAATGGCAGCTTGGCTTCCAAATATTGTATTTGGTATTTTGGGAATATATTTTGTAGTTAGAGCGGAAATCTAATGAAAATCTTAATGATCCTAGAAGCAAATTTCCCACCTGATGTGCGAGTGGAAAAAGAGATAAACACGCTTATTAATGCAGGTTATGAAATCACTTTATTATCTGCTTCTCCAAATGCTGAAAATTCGATTTTTTATTGGAATAAAGCTAAGATCATAAAACATAAAATGCCAAGACTTATCTATAAAAGCTCAGTTGCAGCTCTAAAATCAAATATCTATTTTAATTAT
>JAMOPB010000149.1 GCA_027064945.1 Candidatus Cloacimonadota bacterium | reverse complement strand
TAATCGTCAAACTTGCCGAAGTTATTATTTTTGATTGATTATTTGGTTTTATCTTAATCTCTGCATCTATTCCCGGAAGCGTATAATTTATGGAAATAAGATAATCTGCTTTGGAATAATCTTCTACCGTTGGCTCTGTAGGATTATTTTCATCATCACTGCAACCAAAAAATGCTAAACTGATAAAAATCAAAAAAAAGTAAGTAAGATTTTTTTTCATTTTAAACTCCTTTAATAGGTTTAGATTCTAATTCACCACTCAATATTTTCTTCTTCGCTAAGTTTATTTTTTAATCGACCTTCCCAAATAAAATTTGCATATGCAATATTGTGAATATTAGATTTCATTTTTACTTCCTATTCCCTATTTTCTATTATACATCTCATTGGTTAGATTTATTTTATAATTAACAACTGTCAATTAGTTTAGATGCACAGCAAATATTACCTTTTATTTTACGAATATAAAGAAAATTTCTTAGTTGATGAAAATTGCTAACTAACTGAAATATTGGATGTAATACAAAAACAACGCTTTGTAAAAATTGATTCCAAAATTAGTAATTTCATTTGTTCTTGACTCTGTTAGTTAATATTATTTTTTTTCATAACCTCGAGTTTGTAATTTCTAAGGAAAATTCTAAGAATTCAAACCTATGGGTAAGTATTGGAAACGTGCTTGCCTCCCGTGCTTGGAAAGAGGGCGTTATTCTATAATGTAAAAAAAGTAGAGTATAATATTTATTTTAATGATAAAAAAAATGGAGGAAGCGCATGAACAAGCATGTTGAGAAATTGAAAAGTGCGCATAACCTAATTGCTGAAAAAGATTTTGAGCACAAAGAATTATTAAAAGGTTATGCAGACAGGTCTTTACGAATTGACATTTCTACCGGAGAAATCACTACACATCCTGTAACAGAACAAATGAAACAACTTTGGACTGGTGGTAAAGGTTTTGACCTCTGGTTAACATTCCAAGAAATCAACGAAAATACAAGATGGGATAGTCCTGAAAATCCAATTTGTTTTTCCAGTGGACCTTTAGGCGGAACTACATCATTTCCGGGTTCGGGAAAAACTCTTGTAACAGCTATATCACCACTTACAGATGGAATTATTGATTCTAACGTTGGTGGATATTTTGGTCCTTACCTAAAATTTGCCGGATTTGATGCATTAACATTGATCGGGAAATCAGAAAAAGAGATCATCATTTTTATAGATGCCATCAAAAATAAAATCACAATTGAAGAAGCACCTCTTGAGAGCATTGATAGTCACATCTTAGCTGAAGAACTTACCGAAATGTATGCTGAGAATGAATTAGAGAAAAAAAATATTGCAGTTGTCTCTGCCGGTAGAGGAGCTCAACATACAAGAATGGGAGTATTAAACTTTTCATTTTATGATTGGAAAAGAGAAGTTCCAAGATTAAAGCAAGCCGGTCGCGGTGGAATAGGAACAGTAATGCGTGATAAGAAAATTAAAGCTCTTGTAATTAAAAGTTCAGGAATTAGCCCTGATTGGGAAATTGAGGAAAGTCCTGTAGCTAAATTGGTTACACCGAAGATAATTCCAACCATTGATAAAACTTCCAAGATTGAAGAGATTTGTGAAAAATGGGAAAATAATCCAGAATATGTAATTGAAATGTTCCAAGATATACAAGAAGAATATCGTTGTATTCCAGAAAACGCACTTCCAATTATTCAAAAGAAAACAGGAACACCTAAAGCTAATCTTTATCATATTGCCACATTCTATAAAGCTTTCAGTTTGGAAAAGAAAGGTATAAAAACTATTCAAGTTTGCAAAGGAACAGCTTGCCATGTAAAAGGTTCTGCAAATTTACTTTCTCATCTTGAAAGACTTCTCGGAATAAAATCGGGTGAAACAACTTCTGATGGAAGATTTACTTTGGAAGGGGTTGCTTGCCTGGGAGCTTGCAGTATTGCACCTGTAATAAAAATTGATGATCAAGTTTTTGGACATGTAAAAGTTAGTGATTTAGAGAAATTATTAACTGAAGCAAAGGAGAGCGATCATGAGTAAATTAACATTAAAAGATATTGCTTTAGTAGCTAAGAAAGAACAAGAAAAGCAGGCCAAATATAAGGGCATGATAATGGTTTGCACAGGAACAGGCTGTGTCTCTTCAGGCGGTTTTTCCGTTAAAGATAAATTTGATGCAGCATTAAAAAAATATAATTTAGAAAATGAGTGGGTTGCTGTTGCTACAGGTTGTAATGGTTTTTGTGCTGTTGGACCAATAGCTGTTATTCAACCTGAAGGCGTATTTTATCAAAAACTTACAATTGATGATCCTGAAGAGATCGTGAAATCACATTTATTGGAAGGTAAAGTGGTAGAAAGATTGTTACATACAGATCCAATAAAAGGGATAAAAGTTCCTCAAATTAAAGAAATTAGTTTTTTCTCGAAACAACAATTAATTGCTCTTCGTAATAAAGGTATTATTGATCCTGAAAACATAGATCATTATATTGCCAGAAAGGGTTACAATGCGCTAAAAAAAGTGATAGAACAAGACGATGCTGAAAAGGTTATAAATGATATAATCAAAAGTGGTATTCGTGGTCGTGGAGGCGGTGGTTTCCCAACTGGAATAAAATGGAAATCTGCTTTTGATATTAAAAATAAAAAACATGAAGAAGTTTACATAGTTTGTAATGCAGATGAAGGCGATCCCGGTGCTTATATGGATCGTTCTATCATTGAATCTGATCCTCATGCAATTATTGAAGGAATGCTGATTGCTGCCCATGCCTTGGGAGCTAAAGAGGGTTTTATATATCTTCGTAAAGAATATCCATTGGCTTTGGTTAGATTGGAAAAAGCAATTGAACAAGCTCGGGAGT
>JAMOPB010000148.1 GCA_027064945.1 Candidatus Cloacimonadota bacterium | reverse complement strand
AAATAGTTTGATCAAAAATAATCATCATCGGCATGATAAAGAGCTTTGGACAGATAGCAAAAGCGATCAAATCCCTATGCGCTACAAATTACTAAATGGTGCCGAAGAAGCCAAATTTGTAGCTGAAAAAATATCCGAGCTTAAAGCACAAAACTATAAGTACGAGGATTGCGTAGTTTTATATCGGACAAATGCTCAATCGCGTGCCTTTGAAAAAGCTTTCAGCCATAAAATGATTCCCTATCAGATTGTAGGTGGAATCAATTTTTACCAACGTAAAGAGATTAAAGATATTTTAGCTTATCTTAGATTTATCATCAATCCTAAGGATTTAGAAAGCTTTTCAAGGATTATCAATTTTCCAAGTAGGAAAATCGGTAATGTGACTATTGAAAAAATCTACCATAATGCTCGCACAAATGGCTTATCCGTTTGGGAATCTTTAAAGAAAAAAAATAATCCGTTATTAAATCGTGGAACTCAGGATAAAATTAATAAATTTACAGATTTAATTAGAAAATATATTGATAATTCATCTAAGGAACCTGTAACGCAAATAATTTCCGATTTGATAAAAGAGCTTAATCTGATAGAACTTTTTAAATCGAGTGATGATCCTCAAGACATCTCTCGTGCAGAAAACATCCAAGAATTTTTATCTGCTGCCGAAGAATTTGCAGAAATCTATGAAGAGGAAAACGAAAAACAACCTCTCTTGACAGAATATCTGCAAAATATTTCACTTCAAACTGATTTAGACACAGTAAATGAAGAAACCGATAATGTAAAATTAATGACTATGCACAATGCCAAAGGATTGGAATTTGAGCATGTTTTTATAGTCGGATTGGAAGAAGAATTACTTCCTCATATTAGATCGATGGATAGCGAAAGAGCTATCGAAGAAGAACGAAGACTTTTGTATGTAGCAATAACTCGTGCAAAATCTACAGTAACTCTATGCTATGCGGAGTCTCGGCGTTTCTTTGGACAAATTCGTTATTTCTTACCTAGCAGATTTTTACACGAACTAGATGAGAAATATATCCAATATGGGAATAGTAATTTTTATGATCGCTTCCAACCTAAAAAAGATAAACGATCAAAAAGTCACAGTCTAGGGGTAGTTACCGAAAGTCAGAAATATTTCAAAATTGGTCAGGAAGTTCTTCATCCCAAGTTTGGTGTAGGAAAAATTCTCAATGTGAATGGGAAAGATAGAAATGCCAAACTTACGATTTCCTTTTCTAATGGCGATTTAAAGAAGATTTTAGGTAATTTTGTTGAAACACTTTAAGAAAAATTTGAGTAAAAGGAATTAGCTATGAAAAAATTATTCCTCATCATCACAATTGCATTAACTATTGCACAATTATCAGCAGACAAATATGCTGGAGAAATCTTTCGCATGGGCGCTGGAGTTGAAAACTATGCACTTGGCAATACCGGTCTTACCAATAGTAATACTGCCGCTTTAGCTTATTGGAATCCTGCTTTTTTATCAGTAAGTCAATCTAATAATTTTGAGATTATGCACGCAGAAGAATATGAAGGACTTTTGCAATATGATATTATAGCAGCTACATTTGGAAACAAAGTATCTGTTGTTCTTACTCGTATCGGAATTGATGATATTCCATTAACTGCTTGGAACGAAGATACTAATCGACCATATATATATAAAAATGTTAACAACTCTGATTTAGCGTTGTTCGTAGGTTTTCAAAGAAATATTCTCGGATTAAATGTAGGATTCACTCCAAAATTTGCATATCGCAATGTCGCTGAAGAATCTGCTTTTGGTTTTGGATTGGATTTATCCAGCTACTACACTTTATCTGAAGATTGGTTGGTCGCATTCAAACTGCGTGATGCTTTTTCCACTCCAATTTTATGGAGTAATGATACAACGGAAAGCGTTCTTCCAAGCATGGATTTGGAAACTGCCTATTCATTTCAATATCCTATTCTTAACCGAACAGGAAAATTTATAGCGGCAACAAGTATCTACACTGAATCACGCGATGAAGCCGCAACACAAAGTTTTGGGATTTTCTCAACTGATTATAATCTTGGCTTATCTACCAAAATTCATCCTAATGCAGATTTTTTATTAGGATATGACGTAGATACTTTTACTACCGGACTTAAATTAAGTTATAAAAACTGGTTTGTGAATTATGCTTTCAAACATAATACCGAGTTAAAAAATTCCCACAGAATTTCAATGGAGTTTAAGATTTAATAAATATGGGAAAAAAGAAAATTGCTATCTTAGGAATTACAGGTTCAATTGGAAAATCCAGTATTGAAGTAGTAAAAAAACATCCTGATCTATTTGAGATTGTTTTAGCTTCGGCACATAATAATCACAAAGAATTATTCAAACTAGCTGATGATTTTTCCATACCGCATTTGGTTTTAACAAATAGGTTAATTGATGAGCTTCCTAATCCACCCAGTTGCGTAAAAACTATCGATAAAGGTTCGGATCAATTAATCGAAAGGTTGGAAGAATTGGACTGTGATCTTGTTCTTAATGCTATTTCAGGCTCAGCAGGTTTAATGGCTTCGATTACTACAATCAGAAGTGGAAAAGATTTAGCCTTAGCAAATAAAGAATCTCTAATTATGGCCGGCCATATCATAAACGACGAATTAAAAACTTCCAAATCAAGGCTTCTTCCTGTTGATAGCGAACATAGCGCAGTTTTCCAAGCTATAGGAAAATCTCCTTTGAATGAAGTAAGGAAAATAATTCTTACAGCTTCAGGAGGTCCTTTTTTAAATCTTCCGATTTCTGATTTCGATAAGATAAATTTAACCCAAACGTTAAAGCATCCTACTTGGGAAATGGGTGCGAAAATAACTATCGATTCTGCT
>JAMOPB010000147.1 GCA_027064945.1 Candidatus Cloacimonadota bacterium | reverse complement strand
ATTTTCTTTTCTTACCTGAGCCAATCTTTCGGCTAATCTATGAGCATAAAGTGATGTCATAGGCATAAATTCCGGCGTTTCATTACAAGCATATCCAAACATCATTCCTTGATCTCCGGCACCTTGTTCATGATCTTCGGAATGATTAACGCCCTGAGCTATATCCGGAGATTGTTTATCAATTGTAGTAATAACTGCACAAGTCTTTGAGTCAATACCATATTCAGCATCCGTATAACCAATTTCGGCAATTGTATTACGGACAATCTTTGGAATATCTACATAACATTTTGTAGTAATTTCGCCACCGATAAGAGCCATTCCGGTAGTAAGAAAAGTCTCACAAGCAACTCTTGCCTCGGGATCACTAGTGAGTATTGCGTCCAAAATAGCATCAGAAATTTGATCTGCCATCTTATCAGGATGACCTTCAGTCACACTTTCTGATGTAAATAAGTGTTTTAAGTAAGTCATATTAAACCTCTTTTTTTTTGTTCTGATCCCTGTCACAGATCTATTTTTTTTATTTTGAAGGATCTTTTTCATTTAAGATCGCTACATAGCTACTTGTTATTTCAGCGAGATAAATCAATGAAAAATATTCAGTAATTATCGAATCTCCTTCAACATAAAATTCTAAATAATTTTTCTCTGACTTGGAAATAATATCCAACAATTCATCTGTATATTTTCTATTTTCTGCTTTTTCACTAAATCTTTTGATAAATACAGGCAATAGATTATCAAATTTTTCCAAGATTACAGGTAATATTTCTTCACTAAGAATATTTTTATTTAAACCATTAAATGCAAGTGTTTTAACTCGTTTAGTAAATAACTTTTGCCAGATAATTGCCAAATTTTCCAAATCTCTATTTTCTGCAACAAAAAAAGGAATTTTATTTTCAAAATTCTCTGCTGATATTTTTCCAAAATTGGAATCTGTATCTACATGCTCAGCTAATGCACCTGCTCTTGCAATCAAACTTGCAATTACTGATTTTATCTCTTCTGCCTGACTTGGAATGATTTTATAAGTTTCCAAAACTTTAATCAACGCAGTAAAAGTATAAGGCAAAGTAAGATCTTCGTCCATTTTGTTTAATACAATTTGCATACCATTGCTATTGATTTCTAATTCTTCCTTACTAATTACAGCAAAATCGCAATTAACTTTAGCAAATAAATTATAGATTTTTCGGCTATATTCATCAATTAAACTGTAATCCAACAATATAACAAGATCATTCCTATCAAGATATACCCTGTTTTCCGGAGTAAAAACAGAAATTTTTGCAATTTTATTATAAGCTTCCTCAATAAGTTTTGCTGCAAAAATATCATTTTCATTTGAGAATATCACAACTCTTTCATATTTTTTCACTTCAAAGTTTTCAGATAAAATCACCTTACATTTTTCATAACCCCAAAATATATTTTGAGGCATGTGAATTATTTTGTGACAATAATTTTTTGTGTCATATTTCTCAATAATCTTAGCATCATCTAATTTCTTCATTTACTAAACTCCATTTTTTTCAAATTATCTACTATTTTGCTTTTTTAATTTCCATTACATTTAAGTCAATAGCAAAAAAATAGCTGATAAGATAAAAGCTTTTATAAACACTATTTGGCACGCTTCGTGCTACCAGCATTTGATAAAGTTAAAATGAAATTCTTGACGCTAGAGCTCTCATAAAATTTTTTGAAGTTACATAATTATTGTTTAATTCATTGTATTTTGGGATGTTAGACAGACACTTAAAAAATTAATAAAAATACTTTCTCAAGATATAATATTTGTTGATTCGAAAAATAAAATTAAAAAAAACTATAACAAAGGAAAAAAAATGCCAATCAGAAAAATTAGAAATATTGGAATCAGTGCACACATTGATTCCGGTAAAACAACTTTAACCGAAAGAATTTTGTATTATTGTAACAAGATTTACAAAATTGGTGAAGTGAGAGGAAAAGATGGTGCCGGTGCAACCATGGATTCAATGGAACTTGAAAAGGAACGCGGAATTACAATTAGTTCAGCAGCAACAAACGTTCAATGGAAAGATCACAAAATTAATATTATCGATACTCCGGGACACATCGATTTCACAGTAGAAGTGGAAAACGCTTTACGCGTACTAGATGGTGCAATTTTAGTATTATGTTCTGTTGGTGGTGTTCAATCACAATCAATTACAGTTGATCGTCAGTTAAAACGTTATGAAGTTCCTCATCTTGCATTTATAAACAAAATGGATAGAACAGGTGCTGATCCTTTCAAAGTAAAAGATCAATTAGTAGAAAAATTAGGACACAATGCAGTATTAATGCAATATCCAATCGGATTAGGTGAAAAATTTGAAGGAATTATCGATTTAGTAACAATGAAAGCACGTTTCTTTGAAGGACCTAACGGAGAAGATGTGCGCGAAGAAGAGATTCCAAGCGATTATATCGATAAAGCCAACGAAATGCGCGAAGAGATGATCGATCAAGCTTCAATGTTCTGTGATGATTTAGCAGAAGCATTCCTAGAAGGTGAAGAAACAGAAGAATTGATTATTCGTGCTATAAGAAATGCAACAATCAAGCGTAAAATGACTCCTGTATTCTTAGGCTCTGCTTTCAAAAATAAGGGTGTTCAACTATTATTGGATGCAATCAACAATTACCTTCCAAGTCCAAATGAACGTCAAAACGTAGCAATGGATATGGAAGATAACAATAAAGAAGTTTTCTTATATCCGGAACCGGAATTGCCGGCAGTTGCATTTGCATTCAAATTAGATAACCAACAATATGGTCAGCTTACTTACCTTAGAATTTATCAAGGTACTATCAAAAAAGGTGATTCACTTATAAATAGTCGTACCGGGAAA
>JAMOPB010000146.1 GCA_027064945.1 Candidatus Cloacimonadota bacterium | reverse complement strand
TTTTATGCATTAAATTCTCCTATATTAGCTTCACTTTTTTCTTGAATTGTAACAGACGAGAAGATCACATTGTCTTATACTCTTGGGATTTTACTGCAATTTGTTACAAAACATTTAATTTTATTTGCTGATAAAAAATCTTGTTCTATATGTCTATATTTTTTTTGATATTGGGAAAATGTTTTATGTATCTTTCGTTTCTAATTTTGCTAATAATTTCAGACTGATGATTGCTAAAATTGTTCCGATTAGGTAATAGACAAAATCTGAATAAGTAAAAGAATTGCCCAACAATGTTCTGCCAAAGAAATTACTGCGTATCAGTTCCAAAAAAGGAGGTTTCCAGAGTTGAAGAATTTCTAGTATCGATGTTGCTATTCCTACTATTATCGAGATTTTTGTTATATTTGTTTTGGAAAATATTATTGAGAAAACAAAGGCGAAAAACATAACATAAAATACTCCACCAAGAGAATTATTGACCCAATTTTTTGCAATCCCATTATAAAATTTAGAATAAAATCCAATCGGCACCAAAAGTATTGCTCCAATGATTTTATATTTTTGCTCAGTGAGTTTATTTCTTATTTCCATCTTTTTCTTCTCCTAGAAAATTGAAATTTATAATTTCAAATTTGTATAAGTTGTAAAATCTTTGCAACTAAGATTTTTTTAGAAAAAGAAATTGCACGAATCTAAAGGATAAAAGCTATGAAAAAGTGGAAACTGAATTATCCGAAAATTAAAATTTATCAACAGTTTATTGGCGTGAGGTTGGATAGGAAACAGACTCGAATTAATCAACGCATTCTTAAGTAAAATAGCAATATTATTAGTGTATTGATTTTTTTATTGCCAAAAATATTTCATTTATTCATTTTACCACAGGTCTATCTATTCAGGTAGTCTTGTAGAAGCTTGGTTATCTAATATACAAAAAATATGAGGATTTATGAAAAGAATACATGCTTTGATAATATTGATATCGTTAATCGTAACTATTGTTATTTTAATTGGTTATGTAGTTGGTAACATAAGGCACAAAATAGAAAATACTGCACCTGAGGATATCTCAAGCATACTTTCTGAAGACAATATTCCTTTTGCCAGCGAACAATCTACTTTTGCTCTTCAACTTTTTGCCAGTAATAGTTATCGCAAAGTGAATAAATTAAAAGAAGATCTTCTTAAATACGGACAAAAAACAAAAATCACCAAGCTTAAACGAGATGGTGAGATCGTTTATCGTTTGAGAGTAGAAGAATTATTACCGGAAGATGAAGCAATTGCCTTAGGAGAAGAACTTAAACGTGAATTTTCTCAAATAGATGGTTATTGGTTGGAAGAACAGGCAATAATGGTTACGGAGCAGAAACATCAAACAGAATTTGATCAATTGGGTCATTTAGAACAAGAAACTAACGAAAGCACAGTTACAGAGCAAAAAGAAGATGCAGAAATAAAAGCGGTTATTCCTGAATCTACAGCAAGTAACGAAAATGTGAAACAAATTCATGAGCGAGAAAAAAAATATCTCGAATCCTCTCCTGATGATGAATTATATGAAATTCAATTATTAGCTAGCAGTAATTTTAGATCAATAACCGATAAACGGAAAATATTGGAAAAAGCAGGTTTTCCCACAAAAATATATAAGGTGATTATCAATGGTAAAACTATTTATCGCCTAAGATTGAAACAACATTTTACTAAAGAAGAAGCAATAGAAGCAGGTAAGAAATTAACAGCAGAAACGGAATTTAAAAATTATTGGTTACAAGATTTAAAGGGAAATGAAATTCATCCGCAGGAAGAATCTAAAACTTTACCTACTTATGAGGGTAAATATGATATTCAACTTTTAGCGAATACTTCTAAAAAATTTGTTGAAGAAAAATTGGCTGAGTTAGAAAAAAATAATTTTCAAGGTAAAATTGTAACTGCACAAGTAAAAGGCAAAACATATTATCGACTTAGATTATTGGAATCTTATGATAAAGATATGGCAAACAAAGTAGCAGAAGCTCTTAAGAAAAAAGTAAAATTTGTGAATGATTATTGGATTGTGAAATCTGATGATTCACCTGTAGTAAAAGCTACAAAACCTAAGAAAACAAAGAAGAAGATAAATAATACCAAAGAGCAAAAAAAATCTGATATTTTAGTCTCTTTGGATCCTAGATATGCACCTAGGAAAATTCTCTATACTGTAACTTGTCCTAAAAATAAAGTGGATATTCGCACAGGCCCCGGAGTTCAATATAAATTAGATCCAATAGGCAAATTGATGAAAGATGTTGAACTTTATGTAGTGGAAGAACGTAACGGTTGGCTACGTTTTCGTTTAATGAAAGATAGTTTTGATTGGTCAGGTTGGGTTAGAGAAAGTGATTTGAAATAATTTAGTGAGGTAATAAAATGAGAAGAATTTTGATATTGGTAATGATTTCAATGGTAGTAATGGGTTTTGCCTATGAACAAAACATGCTAATCGAAGCTCCTACTGCAGGGATTTTGCAAAAAGGAGAGGCGGAACTTTCAATGTTACTTTATAAAGATAACGGCATGATTGTAGGCACAAAAGTAGGATTGTTTCCACGCTTTATGTTTGGAGTTTCTTATGGTGCTGAAAAAGTAGTAGGAAATGAAGATCCTGTTTGGCATGACAGAGTTGAATTTATGGCAAAATTCAGAGTAATAGATGAGAATGCCAAATATCCGGCAATTGCAATTGGTTATGATTCCAGAGGTTATGGTAAATATCACCACGTAAATGATGGAACAGAAGAGATAAACCGCTTTGATACAAAATCAAAAGGATTCTATTTAGTTGCAAGTAGTAATCGCAATTTTATGGGAAATTTAGGCTTGCACTTAGGTGTAAATTATAGTTTA
>JAMOPB010000145.1 GCA_027064945.1 Candidatus Cloacimonadota bacterium | reverse complement strand
ATATTTTTGCTATCTACATATTTATGAACCTGAGAAAAATATCTTGTAGAATCAAAAACAGTTCGAGCCTTTAAATAGGCATTTTTTTCTGCAATATTAGCTTGTAAATTGTGTAAGATTTCATCTTTCATCTGTTTGAAAGTTGGTTTACCTGCAGGATATTCATCTATCTTTTTTAAGATAATCCAGCCGTCTCTAAACGCTATTGGCTTTGATACAGATTGTTTGCTCATCTTATCCAAATTTGCTGAAATTATTTCCGGTAATTTATTATATTCTATCTTACCATTTTCCAAATTACAATTTTCAGTGAACAATTGTTTTATAAATTTAAAATTTGCTATCTGCATAGCGTAATCAGAAATCAAATTAGCTCGCTGAATGTCTTTTGAATAGATATAATCAAAATTTACAGAACGCTCTTTAAATATAGAGTGTTCATTGTAATAAGAAATTAAATCTTCTTCCGGAATTTCAATATCGGAACAATCTTTTTCAAAAAAGCAGATTGCCAGTTGCAAACTATCCGGAGTGACAAAATCTTTTTTATGAGCTTCATAATATTCCAATAATTCTACATCTGAAAAACTTTTCTCAATCAACAGCTCTTGCAATTGCGGTAAAACGTCAGCAATATCAGGAATAAATTCAGGGAAAAAGAGATGACTCTTAAATACAATCACCTTATCGTCATATCTTATCACACCGTTATTTTGCCCTTGTTTAATTAAATTTTTAATTTGCTTATTAACCGGATCTGAATTTTCCAAATTACCAAGATAAATTGCAGCAGATTCTGTTTTGAGATAATTCTCATCAATATATTCACGTAATTTTGTTTCATCTTCTATAATTGCTTGAATTTGATTCAAACGTTCTTGATAATGCTCTTTTGTGCTTTTGCTACTGAACAAAGAAGGTTTATCTAAATATATTTTTTGAACTACAGTAGCCGGAGTGATGAATTTATCAATATTCGCTATAAAGATATTTTCTATTTGTTGTTGATTTTTTACATTTTCATCTTGGATATATGCAGACCAAATTTTATCTTTAATATCATCAATTTCAGCCGGAGCAGGTTCCTTATATTCAGCAATGGAATAGATTATCAAGCCTTTTCCCAATTCGGTTATTTTGGAAAAATCTTCAGGTTTTTCTACAAATGCTTTTTCAAGAAAATCTTGAGTAAAAATACCGAAACTTTCTTTTTTGGAAATTAATCCTGTAGTGAAATAAGGTTGTGTTACCATCTGATTATTTTGTAATCTGGCTAACAATTCTTGTGCTTTTTTATAGGTAAGATTAACGGTTTCTTGATTAATTAGATAATCAAGCGAATCAGTTACTGTGGAATCAGCGACAAAGAGATTCTTAGCTTCCTCAAAATTATCTTGGAAAGGTAAATAATAAAATTTTATATTAATTTTTTCATCAGCTAATATTTCTGATTTATGATCAAGATAATATTGTTTTGCTCCTTCATAAGTATAATGAAGTGGAATATTCACTTTTGGTATATCGATCAACGCATAATTTATTTCGATATTACGATTTTCAATGAGATATTTTTGATATAAATATGCATCGGTAAGATTAAAATCGTTTATCAGTAATTCTTTTATTTTGGAAAGAAGTAATTCTTTACGCATCTCTTCCAATAATATTTTTCCTCGTGATGTATATTTAAAACTTTCATATTTGGCTTTGCTGAAAACTCCATCAACCATAAAGCGGGGATGATCTCCTAATTGACTATAAAAAAAAGCATCCAATTCAACCTGATCGATAGTGATACCTTTTTGATCAGCGTAATTTAATAATAAAGCTTCATTTATTAAATCTTGTAAGGCGAGTTTTTTTTGTTTTGATAAAGATTCAATTGAGTCTTGATAAGCTTTCATCTTTAAAGAAAGCATTTCATCAGTAATTTCAATTCCATTTACAGCTGCTATAATTTCAGCCGATAAAGATGTAATAAATAATAATGCGATTAATAAGATTATGTTTTTAATTTTCATTTTTTCCTCAATTAAACAATTTATTTTTTATAAAAGGCAAAATATAAGTAGCTTCAAAACCTTCAAGAGTTTTTTATTTATTTGTTAATAACTTATCGATTATTGGTAAATTAGACAGTTTGATCTCTTTTTATGAAATTGGATAAATTATGATCTAATATAATGAAAAACAGTAAATTAGATTTAGTTTGTGGGATAAGAAAAATAACAGGAATAAATAAACCAAGAATATGATAAGACCACGCTTAATTGGATTTTTTAATAATTAGAATTGGTTGTTTGTATATAAATGTAATTTGTTATACGCAAGAGAAAGAGTTAAGGAAAAATCAGAGTTCTTTTTGGCTTTTTTAGCTATTTTCTCTGCCTTTTTAATTTCAGACATATCAATATAAAAGTTTATTAATTCTGCGTAGCCCTGTCCATTTTCAGGATTATCTTCTATAAATTTTAATAACATTTTCTCAGCCTTGTTATCTTTTCCTATTTTATGTGCAACAATGCCATAATTCAAACAAAAATGGTTGGCTGAAAATGCTAATTTTTCTGCTTTTTGGAAATTGATAAAAGCTTTAAGATAATTCTCCAGATGAAAATAAGCTAATCCTTTTAGATAGAGGAAATTGCCTTGAACTCCAAACCTTTTTTCAGCTTTATCAATATAACTAATTGCTTTTTCATATTCTTGTTTCATAAAATGTAACTCAGTCATAAAAATCAATGGCATTTCAGTAGCTAACGGGTCGTTAACAATTTCTTCCATCAATTGAATGCTAATACTTATTTTGCCCATTTTATAATAAGCATAAGCTTTATTATAAGTTAATTCCGGGAATTTTTCTTCACATAGATTATATTGATCTAATGCTAAACGATAT
>JAMOPB010000144.1 GCA_027064945.1 Candidatus Cloacimonadota bacterium | reverse complement strand
TTTATTCTGAAATAATAGGACCAGCTACAGCATCTGACCAAGTGGAATTAGCAAAGATGATTTTATCTTTTGGGGCAAATCATGTATTTATTGATGGATCTTTAGATAGGAAATCAATTGCTCTTTCCAATGAAATAGACACAATTTTATTGGTTGCAGGTGCATCCGGCGGTGATCTGGATTATATTAATAAAGAAACTTCCAGAATTGCCCTATTAGCGAACATTCCTAAAATAAAAATACCAATTGATGATTATACAAAAATTTCTTATAAATTTAATAATAAAATTTTTATTACCGAATTGAATTCAATATTAAATCAAGAAAAAAGAATATTAGAAATTCCAAATATTGATGCTGCTGAATGGATCTATTTTCCCAAAGCTTTCACTGCAAGAAATTTTGAAAAACTACACTCGGCATTGGAAAATGTGAACTTTATATTTTACCATCCATTACATATACAATTAAAATTTGATCAACTTGAGCGTATTATTGAAAAAACGTGTGTAATTAATAAAATTAAAATTGACGCAATTGTGCTAAATAGCTATTCCGTGAAAGGAAATCATTTGGATTGTGAAATTTTGCGTTCAGAAATCAGAAAAGGATTTCCTGAAATTCCGGTAATTGATATTACTGAGCTAGAAATTATGGAAAATTATTCAAAAAAAGGAAATTAATGTATTTAGATAAATTATCTTACCAAGCTTTGAATTTGAAAGATATTAATGATTTGATAGAACCAATTTCAGCATTAGGTAGAGTTTATATAAAACGTATTAAACCATACACTTGTGGTGATGAAATTGCCATTACTAAGCAGTATGGAATTATTGGCAAATTGATGCAAACTCTTAAAAATCGTTATGACTTTTGGGAAAGTGCCAGAAACTCACTTTTGCATATAGATCCTATTTACCAAGTTGTCCAACGCGCCGGAAATCTGAAAACGTTGGAAATTTATGAGATCTTCGAGATTAAAAACTTTCTCTATTTTAGTGCTAATCTTAGGAAGTTATTGCTTGATAATAATTTGGATAGCATTCAACAAATTCCTAATTTGGATGAATTATTTCTTTTCTTGGATAAGGATGGTCAACGTTCTCCGGCTTTTCATCTAAGCAATTTATATTCTAAAGAATATGCTGAGATAAAAGCAAAGATTTCTAATCTTAAAAATAGTTTGAATTTTAAAATGCAAAATCTAATAGAATCTGCTAAACAAGAATTAGAAATCGATGAAATCAATGATAAAATTGTGGTTTCTCGCTATAATAAAGAATTAAATTCACTGTTACAAAATTCCAAAAATTTTAGTTTGGAAAGTGAGAATTTTGCTAATAACACCTATAGATTACGTAAAAATGAATCAATTTTGCAAATAGAACAAGAGTTGGATTTATTAAATTACGAATTAGCAATCGAAGAGAAAAAAGTTAGAGTGGAAATAACCAAAGTTATTTCTGTGTATGAAGATGATCTTTATAAAGCGTTGGATGAAGTTGCTTCTTTTGATGTATCTTTGGTGAAGGCAGATTTTGGTAATAAATATAATTGTTCGATTCCGGAAATTACTAAAAATAGAAAATTTGATCTTCAGCAAGCTGTTAATCTGCCAATCTTTCTAGATTTGAAAAAAAATGGAATGCTTTTCCAAAAATTAGATTTTAGTTTTTCCAATAATATAAACGTTCTTACCGGAGCAAATATGGGAGGGAAAACGACAATTTTAAAACTTCTCGGTCAATTTGCATATCTTGCTGCTTATGCAATACCATTACCTTGTGAGAAAGCTACCGTGCCACTATTTGATTTTATCTATTTTAGCGGATTACAATCAAATAGGATGGATTTAAGTAGTTTTGGCTCTGAAATAGTGGCTGTTGATGAAGCTTTGCAAAAGCAAGGTTTTGGATTATATCTTTTTGATGAATTTGCTCGTGGAACAAATCCTCAAGAGGGTGAAGCTTTTTCAACTGCAATTTTAAAGACCTTTGAGAAGAAGAATGCTATTTGTTTTTCAGCTACACATTTTACATTACCTTCCACATTAAAAAGTGCTACTCATTACCGAATTAAAGGATTACGAGTTGATGAGATAAACGGTTTGAAAAGCAAGACCACATTGGAAGCTCGATTACAAGAATTACATCGCTATATGGATTATTCTTTAGAAAAGGTAGAAGCAGGAGCAGAACCACCTCGTTCGGCTATGATGATAGCTGCTTTCTTAGGCGTGGATATAGAGATTATTAATTGTGCTAAAAATCTTATGAAAGAGGGAAAATGAATAAAAAAATAATAGTGTTCATTTTTGTTATGCAAATTTTATGCTTAAGTTCTTTAAGTTTAAAGCCGAGAAAAAAGAGTGATTATACTAAATCTTCTAAGATAAATAGGATATTTGTTGACTTGGAAAAAGAGTATAAATTGGCAAATTATTTTATGAACCAGAATCAGAAGAAAGTTTATAGCAAATTAAAAGGAGAGGAGAGAGAATATTATGTGAGGAGCTTTTGGAAATCATTAGATCCGAATCCACTTTCAGAGGAAAATGAATTTTTGGCTCATATTGAACAAAGAATAGAATATGCAAATAAAAATTTCAGCGGTGCTCGAGCAGGTTGGGAATCTGATAAAGGAAGGATTTATGTAAAATATGGTGAACCCTTTGAAGTTTATGAAGGGAATACAGGTAAATTTGATGATTTAGATAATTTAGATCAGCAGTTTTTCCAAAACCGAGATTATGAATTATGGAAATATCATATGGAAGATGGACAAGATGAGATATTTCTTTTCTTCGAAACTCAAACATTTGGAGAAATGCGTTTGATTTATAGCGCAACAAGTAGTGAAGTAGGATTTGCAAGATGGCAGAAATATTTAAGTGAAGATAATTTAAGAAAGATAATAGGAGGCTTATATGAGTAAAAAATTTAAAATTGGTTGCGGTGTAGTTTTGGGAATAATTGTAATAATATTATTCTCTTTATATTCTTATGGTGTGAATTCTTATAATTCAATGGTAAAAATGGACGAAAGTGTAAAAGCAAAATGGAGCCAAGTAGAAAATCAATATCAAAGAAGATATGATTTAATTCCAAACTTGGTTAATACTGTGAAAGGTTATGCAAAGCATGAACAAGAAACTTTCAAAATGGTAACGGAAGCAAGAGCAAAAGCCGGTGGAACTTTTAATATTTCCGATCAAGTTCTAAATGATCCTGCTATGTTCCAGAAATTCCAACAAGCACAAAACTCTTTGGGTGGTGCTATGCAAAGATTGATGGTAGTTATGGAAAAATATCCGGAGCTAAAAGCAAATGAAAATTTTCTGGCTTTACAAGATCAATTGGAAGGAACAGAAAATCGTATTGCTGTTGAAAGAAAAAGATTCAATGAATCAGCTCAAGCTTTTAATTCTTATATCAAACAATTCCCACGTGTGATCTTAGCAAATATGTTCGGTTTTAAAGAAAAACCATATTTCAAATCTACAGCAGGAGCTGAACAAGCACCTAATGTAGAATTTTAAGGATTAGTTTATGAAATTATCTAAAGAAGATAGAGAAAAAATAAGCGCTGCTGTGGCTGAAGCCGAAAGTAAAACCAGCGGTGAAATTGGAACTGCTATTATTGCCGAAAGCTATGATTATGCTATCTATGAACTTTTCTTTTCTGTAATTGTAGGATTTGTCTATTTCTTAGTTTTGTTATTTTTTCATAGCTCATTGGAAAATTGGCTAAGTAGTAAATTTTGGGATTATAATAATGTTTATCTTACTGCTTTTTATGGATTTAGCACGTTTTTAGTAATTACGATAACATATTTGTTTTCTAATATTCCTGCTATTGATCGTTTGATATGCAGTAAAAAAGTGATGCAAAGAAAAGTGCATGAACGTGCTTTGAGGCATTTTGTGGAAAGTGGGATCTATAATACTGTTCACAGAACAGGAATTCTAATATTTATTTCTGTTTTGGAACAAAGAGTGGAATTGCTTGCCGATAGTGGAATTAATGAATTAATCCCGCAGGAAAAATGGAATGATATTGTGCAGAAAATCGTTGATGGAATCAAAGCTAAAACAGCAACAGAAAATTTGGTGGAAGCTATAAAAATCTGTGGTGATCTTCTTGCTGAAAATTTTCCAATTCAAGCGGATGATGAAAATGAACTTAGCAATGAAATAGAAGTTTTGGAGCGATAAATTATGAAAAAAAGATATGTAATTATCCTAATGATACTATTTGTTACAGCAAATATTTTTGCATTAAAAGTTCCAAAATTAGAAGGTAGAGTAAACGATAAAGCAGGCATTTTATCTTCACGCGAAGAAAGAGCTTTGGAAGAGATGTTACAACAAACAGAACGAGAAACTTCAGCACAAATTGCTTTACTTACAATCAAGTCTCTTCAAGGCGAAGATCTCGAAGATTACTCGCTTAGAGTTGCTGAAGAATGGGGTTTAGGTCAGAAAGATCGTGATAATGGCGTTTTGCTTCTAATCTCAGTAAATGATAGAAAAGTTCGTTTCGAGGTCGGGTATGGTTTGGAAGGAATAATCACAGATTTAAAAGCCGGATATATTATCAGAAATGTAATTTCACCGGAATTTAGGAAAGGTGATTATTATGAAGGAATAAAGCAAGCACTTGGCATTGTTTCATCTGAGATAAGAGGAGAAACAATAATTTCCAATGAAGAGCTTGCAAAATATAGAGAAACCAGAAATAATGATTCTAGAAAATCTATGCCAATCGGAACAATAATATTTCTTATATTTATTTTTTCAGGAGTATTCCGAGGAAGACGTGGAGGATTATTCACAGCACTGCTGTTAGGGAATATGTTAGGTGGCGGAAATCATCGAAGCGGTGGCTTTGGTGGTGGAGGTTTTGGCGGATTTTCCGGTGGTGGTGGTAGTTTCGGTGGCGGAGGAGCTTCCGGAGGTTGGTAAAAAATATTCTCGGGAAGCTTTCCGGCTTCCCGTATTTAAATTATTTGAGGTTTCTATGAAAAAAATTTTAGTAGTTGATGATAATAAAGCTCTTAACTTCATTATGACGTCGATTTTCAAACGTAATAATTATAAAGTAGATTCTGCTTTAACTGGGAATGAAGGTATTGAATTCTTAAATAATAATGATTATGATGTTCTTGTTACAGATTTGAATTTGCCTGATCTTATTGGGTTAGAATTAATCTCAATAATAAAAGATAAGCCGATAATAAAGATTTTAGTGGCAGCATATTTGGAAGAAAATATAATAAAAAAAATAAAGGAATTAGATGTGATTTTCATAGAGAAACCATTTAATAACCAAGAATTATTGAACACTATTGAGAGTAGATTGGGCTAAAATGAAGAAAAATGTTTTATTGATAATATTATTTTTATTCTCGAATCTTTTATTTGCTAAAGATATCCGGAATGATAGTTATATTGATAGTTTGAAGTCTAATATAACTAAAAATGACTATAAGAGAAATTGCGAAATATATTTGGATATCTTAGAATACAAATTACAAAATGAAATCAATGATATAGATAATGAGATCCACAAAATCGAATATTATGCGAAAAAGATTAGTAGTGATCAGCTGATGTCTGTTCATTTTAAAATTGCATCCCTATTTAGAAATTATAGTAAATATGATAAAGGTAGAAACCTTTTAATAAAAATGAGTAGAGTAGCTAATGCGAAAAATATTAAGGAATACTTAGCAAAAATTTACGAATATCAAGGTAATTATGATCGTGATCAAGCAAAATATTTTGACGCTAGCCAAAAATATCTTGAAGCGATGAAAATTTATCAGCAGACTAAAAATTATAGCCGGCAAATAGCAATTTATAGCAAATTGTCATTAGTTTTTAAAGCAATTGAAGATTATGATTCTGCAATGGATAATTTGTTAAAAGCAAAAGATCTTTTAGCTATCGAAAAAGATGATTTCAAAGAGATGTCTGTTCTTGGTCAAATTGGCTCAATCTATAAAAGGAAAAGGCAATTCAAAATTGCTGAAGACTATTACAATAAATCACTGGAAATAGCAGAAAAAATTGATTCTGAAAGAGGTATTGTTTCAGCAAAAAGTAATCTGGCTATTCTGAAAATGTACCAAGGTGATTATGAATCAGCAATTAAAGATTTTCAAGAAATGCTGGAAATTGAAGGAGATAAATTCTTACAATATAAACATAATCACTTAATTACTTATAATCTACTTTGTGAAGCATATACTCATATTGGAGATTATGATAAAGCTTTTGAATATGGGAATAAGGCTCTAGAATTATCTAAAAAATACGGATATAAAAATACAGAGAAAATAGCTCATGAAAATCTTTCTAATTTGTATGAAAAACTTGGGGATTATAAGAACGCATTACACCATTATCAACAACGCAGTAATATACATGAAGAGATTGCCAATCAAAGAATCCTAACTGCCAATAAAGATATGGAAATGAAGTATCAAACTTCGTTGAAAGAGAAAAAAATTCTTGAATTGCAAAAAGCAGAAGAAGAAAAAAACTCTAGAATGATTATTTTGCTCTATCTTTTATTTTCTTTATTCCTTTTAATATTTATTATATTTTATCGTTATCAACTAAAAGCTCGCTCTCACAGATTATTAGAAAAAGAGGTTTATGAAAGGAAAAGAGCAGAATTAAAATTAAAAAATCAGAAGACTCTATTGACTTCTATCATAGATTCACTTCCGGTTCAGTTATTTTTGAAAAACGAAAATTTAGAGTATGAAGTTGTAAACCTTGCTTTAATAAATTATTATCATTTAGAAGAAAAAGATCTAATTGGAAAGAAAATAGAAGACCTTATCCCTAAATTGCCTGAATATAGATCTATTTTTAACGCATGTGCGGCTTTAGATAAAGAAGTTTTCGAAAATGACCTTGATAGTGAACAAATCATAAAATCTTTTGATATCATTAGCAATGAAGAAAATTGGTATAATACTAAAATTAAGACAATTGTTATTGGTGGAGAGAAAAAACTTTTAGGTGTTGCTCAAGATATTACTCAATTAAAAAAAGCTCAAGATAAGTTAGAATATATTAATACTGACTTGGAAAAAGCTGTTAATAAAAGAACAGCAGAATTGCTGGAGACCAATATCAAACTTACTCATGAAATCGATGAAAGAAAGAAAGTTGAGCAACAATTAATCCGAAGCGAATTGCAATATAAAACATTGTTAGAGCATATTCCTCAAAATATCTTCTATAAAGATGTTAAGTTGCGATATGTGTTGGCAAATAAGAGTTTTTTGAAATTAATAGGTAAAACTAATGATGACATTAAAGGTAAGACAGATTATGATATTTTTGATTATGAATTTGCTATAAATTTTAGACAGAATGATACGGTTGTGATTGAAGAAGAAAAAACCATTGAATTTGATGAACGTTGGAAAAAAGATGGATATGAAAGATTTTACCACGCTGTTAAAACACCAATTTATGATGAAAATCAAAATCTCATAGGTATTTTAGGGATTTTCTGGGATATTACCGAGCAAAGAAGATCTCAACAACAATTACTCTATACGGAACGTTTGTCCGGAATCGGCGAACTTGCCGGTGGTATTGCTCATGAAATCAAAAATCCTCTTAGTAATATTAGTTCGGCTATTCAATTGTTGGAATCGGATATTGATAAAAAACCGGAATTTATGGAATTGATTAATATTATTCATGATTCCATAAAGGATGCAACTTATACAATCGGAAAACTAATAAATTTTAGTGCACCACATGATATGGAATTAAAACAACATAATCTTTATGATTTATTGATTAGAACTTGCAATTTGCTAAAAAGTAAATTCGTTAAGGGTAATGTAGAACTGGAACTTACCAAAGATAGCGAAATAGCAGATAACAAATTTGATGAAATTAACCTTAAAAGTGCTTTTATTAATATTATAATTAATGCGATACAAGCTATGCCTGATGGCGGGAAATTAACAATAAAAGTCATGGAAGAGATAGATAAACAGGTTATAATTTTTAAAGATACCGGCTGTGGTATTTCCAAAGATAAATTACCAAGAATCTTTGATCCGTTTTATACTACAAAAAGAGAAGGAAGTGGCTTAGGAATGGGATTAATATACACGGTTGTGAAGTTCCACAGTGGTACAATAAATGTAAGTAGTAAAGAAGGCGTTGGAACGGAAATTATTATTTCTCTGCCAAGAAGAGAATTATGAGGATAATGAATAATAAATGATAAAATTAGTTACAACAGATGATTTTCTTACTTTACGTAAAAAATATACTTTGATAGATGTACGATCTCCCGGAGAGTATAATAAAGCTCATATTCCGGGGGCAATTAATATCCCTTTATTTTCAGATGAAGAAAGAGCAGATGTAGGAACACGATATAAGCAAGTGAGTAAAGAAAATGCTATGATTGTGGGATTGGAATATGCTGCTAAAAATTCAATGGAATATTTGGAAAAAGCAACACTTGCTGCAGAAGGTAAACCTGTGTTGGTTTATTGCTGGCGTGGCGGAAATAGATCGAATGCTTTTTGTCATCTATTGCAAGCGGCAAAAATCGATTCTTTTCGATTGGAAGGTGGCTATAAAGCTTATAAAAAATTTATAAGAGCAGAATTTAATAAAGAGATAAAAATTATTATCTTAGGTGGTATGACCGGTAGTGGGAAAACAGAAAAATTATTAAAACTAAAAGAGATGGGACAACAGGTTATCGACTTGGAAGGAATTGCAATTCATAAAGGAAGTGCTTTCGGATATTCTCCAACTTTGCCACAACCATCAAATGAACATTTTGAAAATTTACTTTATGAAGAGTGGAGAAAGTTAGACTTTTCAAAACCTCTCTGGCTTGAAGATGAAAGCAGAATGATAGGTCGGTGCCAGATCAATGACTATCTCTTTAATAGAATGCGGAGTGCTGTAGTTATTAAGATTGTTGTCCAATTGATTGATAGAGTAAAAAGATTGGTGGAAGATTATACAGGCTATGATAAGTTATATCTTATTGAATCTTTTGAACGAATTGCAAAGAGATTAGGCGGAGAAAATTATAAAAATGCAATTATGGCTTTGGAAAATGATGATTTTGCAACAGCGGCTGAAATTGCACTTAAATATTATGATAAAGCTTATGAATTTGGTCTTTCCAAAAGAAATTCCAATAAAATAATTGAACTGGAGTTGTCCTCGGATTTAGCCGGAATTGCTGCTATAGAAATTATCGAATGTGCTCGGAAAAATAGATTGTTTTAAAAAAAAATCAAATCAGAATTTGAGAACTTTATTTTCTAGCCGTAATTATTAAAGCATTTCCCCCAAAAATTATAAAACGATTGATAAGACATTTTTTTATTGCAAATTTCAGCTTGACGAATAGATGCGATTTATTGGTTAAGTTTATACAAAATAAATATTCTCGGAGGATATGTGATACATCTTTCTATTGATAAGGAAAAAATTGAGCAAGCTAGAGGCTATGCTAAAGAAATTGTTAATTCCTTGGATTGGCTCTTAAAGGGCTACACATCATCTACTATAGAGCGAACAGTTCTGCGTTTGATGGGAATTGATAAAGCTGTGGGAGAAACTCCCATCCCTAATATTGTTGTTGATCATTTGATCGAAAAGAAAGCCATAGAACGCGGTGCTGCTTATTGGGTGGCAAATGCGATGGTTGCTACTGAAAAAAGTGCACAAGAAATTGCTGATGAAGTTGCTGCCGGTAAACTTGATCTTACCGCTGTTCCTGCCCAAGATCAAAAAAAAGTGATGCAATGCATTGATGAACTTACAGAAAAAATGCTTAATCATATTAAAAAACAAACTCAATACCGCGAAGATGCTCATAAGAGATTTGGTCCTCGTAGAAAACCATCAATCTATGTGATTGTTGCTACGGGAAATATCTATGATGATGTTGTACAGGCAAAAGCTGCTGCACGTGAAGGTGCTGATATTATTGCAGTTATTCGTTCAACTGCTCAATCATTATTGGATTATGTTCCTTATGGAGCTACCACCGTAGGCTTTGGCGGAACTTTTGCAACTCAAGAAAATTTCCGTATCATGCGTGCGGGATTGGATGAAGTTGGCGAAGAGATTGGGAAATATATCCATCTTACAAATTACGCTTCGGGTTTGGCTATGCCGGAAATTGCTGCAATGGGCGCTATCGAACGATTGGACGTGATGCTGAATGATGCTATGTATGGAATATTATTCCGTGATATTAATATGAAAAGAACTCTTTTGGATCAATATTTCAGCCGTATGATAAATGCTTATGCCGGAATTGAAATCCAAACAGGAGAAGATAATTATCTTACAACTTCTGATGCGATTGAAAAAGCTTACACTGTTACTGCATCACAATTAATTAATGAACAATTTGCTCTTCTTTCCGGAGTAAAACACGAAAAGATGGGAATTGGTCACGCCTTTGAAATTAATCCTGCCATTGAAAACAGTTTTAATTATGAGTTGGCTCATGCTCTTCTAACCAAAACTTTATTGCCTAATTGCCCTCTTAAATATATGCCGCCAACTAAATTTGCAACAGGTAATATTTTCCGTACACATCTGTTAAACGGTATGTTTAATATGATTAGTCAAATGACAGGACAAGGTGTGCAATTACTTGGAATGATGACAGAAGCTATTCATACACCACACTTGGTGGATCGTGCTATTGCAATCGAAAATGCTGAATATATATTTAATGCAACTAGGAATTTCACTGATGAAATTGAATTGAAAAAAGATGGATTCATTAATCAAAGAGCCAATTATGTATTGGATGAAGCGATAGAATTTTTGGGTCGAGTATCAAAGAAAGGATTATTTTCTGCAATGGCAGATGGCGAATTTGCTGATATCAAGCGTACAGAAACCGGTGGAAAAGGTTTATCTGGTGTATTTAAAAAGTCAGAGGACTATTTCAATCCATTTATGGAACGTATGCAAGCTGAATTAGGATTAGATTAGGAGGAAGAATGTCTATAAAAATAGATCCAACCAGAATTAAACCTTACGGGGACACTCTTGATGATGGCAGAATGCAGCTTTCTTTTTCCTTACCTGCACCAGCAAATGAACAAGGTAAAGAAGCCGCAAAAGTTTTACTCACTAAAATGGGATTTAGCGAAATTGAAGTTTGCTATTTCAAAGATTTGGGAGAAGGTTTTACTCACTTTATTGCCTATGCAAATACTGCTGTTACTGTTGATCTTACTTCAATAAAAGTAAAAACAGTAGATACTCCTGTAATGGATATGAAAGAAACAGAAAAATTCGTTGAAGAACATGTAGGAAGAAAATTAACAATAATCGGAGCTTGTATAGAAAGTGATGCTCATACTGTTGGTATTGATGCAATTATGAATATGAAAGGTTATGATCATAGATATGGTTTAGAAAGGTATAGCTGCTTTAATGCTTTGAATATGGGTGCTCAAGTTACTAGTGAAGAATTATTGGCAAAAGCTCGAGAAATGAATGCCGATGTGGTTTTAGTGTCTCAGGTTGTTACTCAGAAAGATATCCATATAAAAAATCTTACCCGCTTAATTGAGATGGCTGAAGCAGAAGGATTACGAGATAAAATGCTTTTTATTTGCGGAGGTCCTAGAATTAACCATGAATTAGCTATTGAATTAGGTTATGATGCAGGATTTGGAACTGGAAGTTATGCTACTGATGTAGCTTCGTTTATAGCTTTCCATTATGCAGAACAAAACAAAGAAAAATAATATTATTTTAGGAGAAAAGTATGCCGAAAATTATCACTGCTGCTGAAGCAGCAAAAATGATTCAACCACATGATCGGGTGATGTTCGGATCATTCTTAGTGGCTGGTGTTGCTGATCAATTGGTAGATGCTCTGTGTGAAACCGGAACTAAAGATATTCATATGATCGCAATCTCTACTGATTTTGCGGATAAAGGTGTGGGTAAATTGGTGACAAATAAGCAGATTAAATCTTTGCAAACAAGCCATATTGGAACAAATAAATCCACGCAAGCACAAATGAATGAGATTGATATGGAGCTGATTCCGCAAGGAACATTGATGGAACGTATTCGTGCTGCAGGCGCAGGATTGGGCGGTATTCTTACTCCAACTGGTGTAAATACTGTTGTGGAAGAAGGTAAGCAAAAATTCCAATTTGATGGAAAAGAATTTATTTTGGAAATGCCTATTAGTGCTGATTACGCTTTTATCAAAGCTGCTAAAGCAGATAAACACGGTAATTTGGTTTATTATAAAACTGCTCGCAATGGAAATCCTATTATGGCAATGGCTGCTAAAACAACTATTGTGCAAGCTGATGAGATTGTGGAAGTTGGCGAAATTAATCCGGAAGATGTTATCACGCCGGGGATCTTTGTGGATTATCTTGTGCAAAGTGAGGTGAAATAATGTTGGATAGAAATCAGAAAAGAATTTTAATCGGAACAAGAATCGCCCAAGAATTGCAAGATGGTGATTTTGTAAATTTGGGAATTGGAATTCCTACCGAAGTTGCTAATCACATTCCGGAAGGTATAAAAGTTTATTTTCATACAGAAAATGGCATGATAGGTGTTGGACCGGCTCCTGATGCTGAACATCAAGATCCTGATCTTATAAATGCAGGCGGTGGATTTGTTACTGAAACACCTGGTGCTTCTTATTTTGATAGTTGCCTAAGTTTTGCTATCATTCGTGGCGGCCACTTAGATATGACAGTTTTAGGTGCTTTGCAAGTTGACCAAGAAGGTAATTTGGCTAACTGGATGATTCCTGGAAAATTAGTTCCTGGAATGGGTGGAGCAATGGATTTGGTTACTGGTGCGAAAAAAGTTATTATTTCAATGGAGCATTGTGATAAGCATGGAAATAGCAAAATTTTGAAAAAATGTAACCTGCCATTAACTGCTGCAAAATGTGTAGATCTGATTGTTACCGATATGGCAGTGTTGAGAGTAACTGAAGACGGTTTGGTTTTGGAAGAAGTAGCATATTGGACATCTGTGGATGATGTAGTAAAAGCCACTGAAGCTGAATTGATTATTCCTGAAAACATTGGAGTTTTTGGAGAATAGTTCTTTATAGATAAAGTTTTATTAGGCGTCTTAGGACGCCTTTTTTTTGTGCCTGAATTTAAAAGAAAATTCTGCTTATTCAGGAGATTATTGAGATAATCCCGAAAAAATAAGGGACAGCCTAAGCTGCCCCTTAAAATCTAACCATATCTTCTACTTCTTCAATATTTTTCTATTCATTTCCATAGGACTATCAAAGGCTCGAATGATTCTTGTATTTGTAAGAGTTGGTAGTATTTGATGAATATGATTATCACGAGTTGTAAAAGATGCTGTTACACGGTAGAATTTTTTCGCATCTGTTTCTGGCACATCAGTATAACTTCCACTGCCGTCAGTAACAGTTCCAAGTAGTGTGGTGAAGTCTCCTGACGGATCAGTATCACAATATACATTGTAATCTAATCCTGGTTCAGAATCCCATGTAATAATAGCATTTGTACCTGAAATATTGATCTCTACATTAACAGGAGGTTGTAATGCACCATAAATTGCAAAGGCTAAATCATTATCTGCATACTCCCATTCTGAACTACTATAATTATAGTTTACATTAGCATGATCTCCAATTGGTGATGTACTCCATAAGAACCAAGGATCATCCGGAGAACTTACAGTTGTTGCTTGGATAGATATCCAGCCTTCGGTTAATGCAACTTCAGTAGGTAGATCTGCCAAATATCTATAAACAGGTCCGCTTGAGAATGTTGTATCGGTTATTGTTCTGTTTAATGTTAATGTATATGATGCAAATTCTGTATCAGGACTATAAGCAGATGCATGATCAGTATAGAATTTAATATCAAATGTCATTGGATCTTCAGCATCTGATTCTTCCCAACCATTATCATAATACCAGTTGATTCCCCAGAACTCAATCGCTTGAATTGGCTCTGTTAATCCCCAGAAATTTTCAGCATGCAGATAATTTGGAGCTAAATCAGATGTACTCATACTCCAAGGATTATCTCCTTGATTGCCGGCAGGTGGTTGGTCAAACATTGGTGTCCCAGCAGCCCAGCTATTATGATAATATCCTTGTCCGGTAATATCCACATCATGCTCTGTTCTAGTTGTACTTGTTTCCGAAATTGTAAGGGTTGCATTATTTGTAACTTCATCATCAGGACCATAAGCTACCATTACAGAGATAGATTCATTACTTAATAAGGTGTCAGGATAAGTATTATAATCATAAAGCAAAATTTGAGTATCTCCGGATAATGCTACTGAATTTACAACAACCTGTCCTCCTCCATCGTTTCTTAAAGTAATTGTTTCAGTTTTCCAACCACCAATTGCAGTTTGCAAGAAATCTACAGAACTTGGTGATATCGCGAAATTTGGAGGAATAGCAGCAGCATATTCTACTGTTGCATCCATTGCTATTTCAAAAGGACTACTCCATAAATTTGAGTGATAATACCATGAGCCACTGTATTCACAAATTGTATGCGTTCCTTCGCCTCCACTTGTAGATCCATGACTTCTTAATAAGTTAACGGTATCTGTAGGGTTTAAGCCAGTGATTTCATAAATTATAAAAAAGTTTTCTCCGGCATTAAAATGTAATGGAGATGATAAAATAAATTCTGGTTCAGACCAACCGGCTGGTATTGATGCGATTGGCACATTTTCTGTATGCAGAAGAGTGTTTGGATATTCTAATCCAGAGCCATCATCCAAAGCACTATAAAATTTCAATTCGCAAGAAGTTGGTGATCCTTCTGTGCCATAGAAATATGCTTTTATTTTGGTTAAATCACAGGCATCAGCAGGTGTGTAATAGACACCAAATTTAGTAATTCCGTTTCCATCAGGAACTGAAATATAGTAACTTATATCAGGGTAGTAAGATAGAGTAGCCTCAATACCGGGCAGATCTTCTGTTGTGAATGTCCAAACCGGACCATCTGTACTTGCTCTACTAGAATTTTTACATACAACTCTCCAATAATATTGGG
>JAMOPB010000143.1 GCA_027064945.1 Candidatus Cloacimonadota bacterium | reverse complement strand
ATAAAAAGTCCAATTCTACTCGTTCACAATTTTCTTGAGATATTTTGCTTGAACGGCTTGTGTAAAGGACTTTCATGCCAAAACCGGAAGCTCGTTTTGCTACAGCTTTGCCAATGCGTCCTGCACCAATAATTCCTAAAGTTTTACCAAAAATATCTCCGCCTAAAAGCAATTCCGGAGCCCAACCTACAAATTTGCCACTTCGAGTAAATTTATCAGCTTCCACAACTCTACGCGCTATGCTGAATATCAAAGCCCATGCCAAATCTGCTGTTGTTTCCGTAAGAACACCCGGAGTATTGGTTACGGCTATATTTTTTTCTGTAGCATATTCAATATCGATATTATTGTAGCCCACAGCATAATTCACGATACCTTTCAGATTTGGTAACGCATCAATTACACGCTTATCAATTTTATCGCTAAGCAAACAAAACAGCACATCACAATCTTTTGCTTGCTTGATAATTTCATCTTGAGTAAGATTTCTATCTAATTTATTAAATTCTAAATCGCAAATTTTCTGCAATTCTTCTAACGGATCTTTTGGAATTTTACGAGTTAAAAAAACTTTCTTCATATTATCCTCAAAGCTACTCCACTTCACTCTCTTCAAGTTTTACCATTTCGTACAGTTCTCGAGTAAGTTTTTTGATATTATCGCCTGAAACTGAGGAAATTGAGATAATATTCTCTTGTGATTTTTCTTCAAATTCTTTTTTTAACAATTCGATTGTTTCTTCTCTCTCCTCTTCCGGAATTGTATCAAGTTTACTTAGAACAATCAGATGTTTTTTCTTATCCATATAAGGGTCATACATATGTAATTCTTTTTTAAGAATTTGATAATCTTCAAAAGGATCATTAGAATTAATATCGATTAAGAAAAGCAAACTCTTTGTTCTTTCAATATGGCGTAAGAATTGAATTCCCAATCCTTTGCCGTCATGAGCTCCTTCAATAATTCCGGGGATATCAGCCATTACGAAAGATTCAAATTCACTTACTTGCACCACACCTAAAGATGGCTCTAATGTTGTAAATTCATAATTGGCAATTTTAGGATGAGCATGAGAAATTCTGCTTATCAATGTTGATTTCCCTGCATTGGGAAAACCAACCAAGCCAACATCTGCCATTAAACGAAGTTCCAATTCAAGTTCAAATTCTTGTGCATCACCACCAGGTTTTGCATAACGCGGTGCTTTATTTGTAGCAGTGGCAAAACGTTTATTCCCACGTCCGCCATTGCCGCCAACAGCTAATTTTATCTCTTCACCGTGTTTGGTAATTTCAGCTATTTTTTCATGTTTGCCATCTGTGATATCATAAATTATTGTTCCTAATGGCAATTTCAAATAATAATCTTCACCGGTTTTCCCTGTACAATTTGAACCTTCTCCATGTGCTCCACGCTTAGCTTTGAATAGCTTATTATATCTAAAAGCAACCAATGTATTCAAGTTTTCATCACCAACAGCAATTACATCACCACCTCGACCACCATCGCCACCATCGGGGCCACCTTTGGCTACAAATTTCTCACGTCGGAAACTAACACATCCGTCTCCACCACGTCCGGAAACCACTTTTATTCTTGCATAATCTATAAACATTTATCATCCTTTTTTTTCAATTTTATTTCTCTTTATTAATTATCTAAGCATCTTTATTTATTGATGTTATTTAATCAAGTTATAATCTTTTTAATCAAGATTTTCTATCAAAGACCTAATCAACCAAGAATCATCATTTTTCATTTTCTTCAATATTTCTCTCGCTTTGGGATTAGATATTTTCTTCAAGGATCTTGCCGTTATAACTCTGATTTTTTCACTTTCATCATCATAATATTCTGCCAATATCTCTAGCGATTTCTCATTATCAAAATTGCCTAAAGCAGATAAAATTTGCGGTGTATATTTTCCATCTTGAAGAAAAATTTTAAATTCTGAAAAATATTTCTCATTCTTAGTTATTCCAATAAGCGCAATTGTATTTTTCACAATCAAGGAATCCGAATTTGCTAAAAGTTGCGGGTAGTAATTTTCCATAGCAGAAGATTTTTTTGCATAACGTGAAATTGCACGCCAAGTTAATCCGCTTTTGGTTGACATTTGATTTTTGCTTATATATTCAGCAGCTTCCGTATCTCGTTTTAATAAAATCTCAGCTGCTTTTGCCACTGAATCCGTATTATTGCCAACTTGCCATCCGGCGGCAATTGCAAAAATCTCAGCAATCGAGGCAAGAGAATCTATCTCGGCTGCACGCTTTTCTGCATCTAATTTAATTGATCTAAGAGGATTTGTAAGCAACATATCTTTCCCAAATCCATATTTATTCTTTCTCCAAGATTTTTCATCAGCGCAAATAGAATCATTGTAAGAATCACAACCGCCTTTATCGATAAATAAACCCAAACTCCCGCTTCCGCGTGCTAATTTTCCTACTCCATAATTTCCATCTCCATTTCGCTCATATCTATCGTTCCCACTTCCATCTAAAAAGATTCCAACTCCATTTGAAATACCCAATCCATTGCCACCTTCCACTGAATATGCATCATCTCCGCGTATATCAAACAAGATTCCTACACCATAATCATGTCCGGCGCCTTGACCGGGACCATGCTTGCTATAATAACTATCTTCACCTTTACCATCATACAAAAAACCACCGGCTAAATGAATTCCGCTACCTTGAGGATAATAAACAGCATTATAATAATCGTTGCCTTCATTATCTAATAAAATCCCCAACGAATACCAATAACCCACACCTTGAGCATATACTCCACCGTCATAACGATCATTCCCCGACTGGTCAAAAAGCAAACCTATTCCTCCGGCAAAATTTGGTCGCATTCCATAGCCAAAACCTTGAGCTAATGATCGATAA
>JAMOPB010000142.1 GCA_027064945.1 Candidatus Cloacimonadota bacterium | reverse complement strand
GCTATTCTTGTAATGTATTTGGCAATGAAATCAATTATCCCGTTTAGTATTATTGGAATTAGTGTTTGTGGAGCTGTAATTCATAATATTACACAGATTGTGTTAGTAAGATTTATACTGATAAAAAGCACTACGATATTTTATTTGACGCCGTTACTTATAATTTTGGGAATAGCTACAGGAATCATTACCGGATATCTTACTTATCTTATTCAAGAAAGATTTATGCAAGATGGGAATGAATTAATAATAAAAGAATTTAAAGGAAACGTATGAAAAAGTATTTTTTAAGATTTCTATTTGTGTTTATGCTAATAGTGATATTTTTTGCCGGGATCGGCTTTGGCTTATTCAAATATTATTCAAGAGAATTGCCACCTTTAGCAGAATTACAAAGATTTGATATGAAAGTCGGCTCAGAAGTTTATGATAGAAATAACAATGTAATTCATGTTTTCTCAATTGAAAAAAGAAGATTAACAAATTTAAGTGAACTTCCGGATTACCTAATCAAAGGTTTAGTCGCTGTGGAAGATAATAATTTTTATGATCATTGGGGAATGGATCTAAAAGGGTTGGGACGCGCTTTGGTTGTTGATGTCTTAACAGGAAGCTTTTCTCAAGGTGCTTCTACTATTACTCAGCAATTAGCCAGAAATATGTTTCTTAGTTTAGATAAACAAATTCCTCGTAAAATCAAAGAATTACTTCTGGCAATTAAGATCGAACAAAATTATTCCAAAGATGAAATTATTGAGTTTTACCTGAATAAAGCACCTTTTGGTCCCGGATTGTATGGAGTGGAAGTTGCTGCTCAAAAATATTTTGGGAAAGATGCAAAAGATGTGAATATTCAAGAAGCTGCATTGCTAATTGGAATGCCGCAAATGCCTAGCGGCAGATATCCATATCGCCATTATGACAGAGCGTTGCGAAGAAGAAATTTAGTTCTTAGAAGAATGCTGGATAAAAATGTGATCAATCAGCAAGAATATATTAGAGCTGTGAATACAGAAATTGAATTGGTAAAAAGAGATCAAGATAGCTCTGCGAATGATTATTTTGTGGAATATATCAGAAAATATTTAGAAAAAAAATATGGAACAACAAGATTATTTACCGAAGGCTTAAAAATTTATACAACTATCGATATGGAATTGCAAACATATGCTGATAGTGTGCTAAATAGCCATCTGATAAAATTTGAAAATGCTAACAACTACGAAGTTAAATACACTGATTTTCCTGCGGATACTACAGATATTGTTACAGATTATGTTCAAGGTGCAGTTTTTTCCATTGAACCTGAATCCGGTTATGTACGTGTTATGATTGGAGGAAGAAATTTTAATCATAGTAAGTTAAATAGAATGATTCAAAGTTATCGTCCGCCGGGAAGTTCTTTTAAACCGATAATTTATACTACTGCTTTGCAAAATGGATATACTCCTGCTACAATAATTCAAGATGAACCTACGGTTTTCATTCAAGCAGATACTGTGTTTTGGAAACCTAATAATTATTCCAGTAAATATTTTGGTTACACTCGTATGAGAGAAGGATTAAGAAAATCACGTAATATCTATTCAGCCAAAATGACGTATGATATAGGATTGGATAAGATTATTCAAAATGCACATAGATTTGGTATTACCACCAAGTTGTATCCGGTTTACTCAATGGCAGTAGGAAGTGTTGAAGTGTTGCCATATCAATTGATTTCTGCTTACACAACTTTTCCAAATAACGGTGAAAGAGCAAAACCAATTTTTATTCGTAGAGTAGAAGATAGTCATGGCAATGTTTTAGAATCAGCTGAAATCGAAAAAATCCGAGTAGTTGATGAACAAACTGCATATATTATGACCAATATGATGCAATCCGTTACAGAGCCCGGTGGAACAGGTGCCGGCATTAGATGGCAGCCGGCAATAGGTGATATTCCATCTATAAGTTATAAATGGACTGCCGGTGGTAAAACAGGTACAACTGATGATTTCCGTGATGCGTGGTTTATAGGATATAATAAAAAATTAGTAACCGGTATTTGGGTCGGATTTGATGATAATCGAACTCTTGGTCATGGAAAATCCGGAGCAAGTGCGGCATTACCTGTTTGGCCGTTTATTATGAAAAAAGCTATTGAGCTTGATTCTCCTAAAAATAAAGATGGCAAACCTATTATTGATGGCTCGTTGTATGATTTTGTGAAACCTAAAGGAATTATTACTGAGAAAGTTTCCAAAGCAACAGGTTTATTGCCAAAAAATAGTTTTGAAGAAACTATAGAAGAGATCTTTATTAATGGAACTCAGCCAACTCCTCTTTCAGATAGTTTGGAATATAATTTTTATCCTACTGCATATCGAGTTAATGATCGAGATTCTTTAGTTATCGATTTAGGAGGAAGACCTTATAAATGGTCGGATAAACCAATTGTTTATGCTACACGAATAAATTTTTCTAAGAGAGATACATTAAAACCTTATCCAAGTTTAAAAATTCCTACAGAGATTGATAGTTTATACTACTTGTATAAAGGTGCTTGGCATAAACAACCGGACAATATTAAAAAACTCGATATTGTACCAAATGAAAAAAATTACTACTACTCATTTACTCCAAGATTATTGCATCAAGAGCAAATTAAGGATGTAAAATGTTTTGTGGATACAATTTCGTTTAAATGGCCGAATCCGATTGTATATCGCAAGAAAAGACAACCGGCTCATATAGATTTACGTGGTGCTAAAATTATGAAAGACCATAAATATGTAGAACGTCCGGATAGTTTGCTTTGGTATAAATGGAAACCGGATTCTTTAAAAGTGGAAGATTCGCTTGATATACTAATTGATTCACTTTTGGAAGGTGAGTAATGTTAGATATTTTTCTAACAACTGTTTTA
>JAMOPB010000141.1 GCA_027064945.1 Candidatus Cloacimonadota bacterium | reverse complement strand
AATCTCATTATAGTCATTAGCAAAGAAATCAACTGTTTTTTTAATTATCTCCCTATCACGCTTTGAATGTTCATCATAAATAGCAAATACATCCATTCCGGCATTTTTAGCAGCTTGAACTCCCACTAACACATCTTCTATCACCAAACATTCATTAGCCTCTACACCCAATTCTTTGGCTGCTGTTAAGAATATATCGGGAAAAGGTTTACCTTTTATTTTCTCACTCCCGGAGATTACTACTTCAAATTTATCTAAAACTCCATTGGAACGTAGCACAGATTCTGCCAAAAAAAGGGAGTTACTTGTACCAACAGCCATTTTGATTCCGGCTTCTTCCAATTTTCTTAAAAATATTTCTGCATTTTGTTTCAATTTAACATCATTTTCATAATGATCTGCGACCATAGAAGTCCACTCAGCTCCAATCTCTTCAATTGAATCCGGTAAATTAAATTTGCTTTTAAAATGCTGACAAATTTCAATAAAACTATTCCCACCTTCCACATCTTCAAACACATCTTCAGGAACCGGTATTCCTCTCTTTTGCAAATAATCTTTATCAACTTGTTTCCAAACTCCCATCGAATCTATCAATGTTCCATCTAAATCAAATATAACCGCTTTATATTTCATAATAACCTTTTACATCACTTTACTAAAAATTCGCATTGCATTGCGATAAAATACTTTTTCAATATCTTCAATCTTCATACCTTTTTGCATAAGGAATTTTTTAAACTTAGGATAAAAACCGGGATTTTCCATCCCTTTAGGAGTTGATTCTATCCCATCAAAATCTGTTCCTATTGCCACTATATCAATGCTATACTTGCTAGCCGCATAATCAATTATCTGCCAGCACCATTCAAATCCGTTATCTTCATTTTTTTTAGCATTATCCGGTTTTAGGAAAGCAGGACATAGATTTATTCCAAAAACGCCATCTCGCTCTTGTAACATCTTTAATTGATCATCAGAGAGATTTCGTTTGTGCGAATTCAAAGCTCTGATATTGGAATGAGTGGCAATAATTGGTGAATTCAGCAATTCGGCATAATCAAAAGAACTTTGATCGGAACTATGAGATATATCCAGAATCATTCTAAGTTCATCAATTTTCTTAACCAAATCTCTTCCTTTTCTAAGAATTCCGCCAGTTTCGGTAACAGGTGCATTATATGGCAATTGTCTATTCCAAGTAGGACCAACAATACGCACTCCAAGCTCATAAAATATATCTAAAAGATCAAGATCGCCTTCTATAACTTCCAAACCTTCGATAGTAATAAAAATTCCCGTTTTATCATTTGATAGATTTTTATTTATCGTTTCACAACTATCCACAGCAAAATAGGAAGAAGTCTGCTTAATCGTTTTTTTTATCAACGCAATAGTTTGTAATGCTGATTTTAATGGAGCCAATCCACTTGGAGTATCTATAAAAAGTGATTGAGCCTGAACTTTCACATTACCTGCATTTAAAGTATTTGGATTAATCGAAAGTTGTTTTTCCAATTTGTAAAAATCTTCTTCATCTTTAAGATAAAGCTCTTTCAAATACGGATTCTGTTTATAAGACAAATGATGCATAAAAGTATCAGCATGCAAATCTATCACAGGAATTTTAGCTATGTTATTCATTTTAATTTTCCTACATTAATAATTTTTTTTATATGAGCAATAAAACTCAAGATTGGAAATTACATCTCTTGTAATTTTTCTCTTACTTTTCCGCTAACCATATCCATTATCCAAACAACTAAAGCAATTAACCAAATTATCAAGCCTACATTATGCCAACGTAGCATTTGTTGCTGCTGCAGAAGCAATAAACCGATTCCGCCACCACCAACAAAACCTACAATTGTAGCCATTCGCACATTGATATCCCAACGATATATTGTAAAAGCCAAATATGGAGAAATAATCTGCGGAATAACAGCAAATATCCAAACTTGTAATGTGCTTGCGCCTGTAGCTTTAATTGCTTCCACTTGACCTTGGTCAATATTTTCTATCTGCTCTGAATATAATTTTGTAAGAGCTGCAACAGAGTGGATCATAAGCGCTAACATTCCGGCAAAAGGACCAATTCCTACCCAAACGCTAAAAATAATAGCCCAAACGACAGCTTCAATTGAGCGGAAAATAGTTGCGATTGTACGCACAATATAATAAACCAAATTACCTAAGAATGTTTTTGGCATCAAATTCCTAGCAGCAAAAAAGCTTAAAATAAATGCAAGTGGAATTGCTAAAACAGTTGCTAATAAAGCTAAGAAAATAGTTTCCATTAAAGCGGATAAGCACATTTCTAAGATCTTTAAATTAGGATCAAATAATCCACTTACAATGCCTTTCGCATTTGCACCATTTGTGAAAAATTTATAAAGATCAACTTCCACAACACTCCAGCCAACTGCCATTGTCATAATCAAAATAACCACAACCAGCCAGCCGCTAATTGATTTAAACCAAACCTTTCTGTTTTCACCAAAAAGTGCCAAACCCGGAGAATCTTTTATAAAATGGGTAATAGCGGCTACTAAAATCGCAATTGGGAAAATCATCATCTTGGGAAATTGAACATCAAATGAATCTGCAAAATATAAACCTGTTCCAAGAAGGTACAACCAGATAATAAAATCTATTAAGAATGCTTTTAGTCTATCAATGAGTTTCATCTGATCTCAACCTCCTCCGCATCTTCACCATAAATATCTTTGAATTTTCTTTCATCAATTTCATTAGGAGATCCGTCGAATACGATATTGCCACCTTTTAAAGCTACAACTCTGGTGCCGTATTTTCTTGCTAAGCTAAGAAAATGCAAAGAACAGATAACCGTGATGTTATCATTTTTATTCAATTCTCCCAAATAACGCATCACACCGTCTGCTGTTGCAGGATCC